>CATITW010000028.1 GCA_949547975.1 Cryomorphaceae bacterium
AAATCAGAAGTTCTTGGTGCATTGAAATCTAACAAAGCATACTATTTACAGCAGCCTGGTAAAGCAGGTCAGGCGTTTACGCACGCAGAATCTGTGGCTATGCTCGAAGCTGGTGATGTGGTTCAAGGAGCGAACATGATTCGCAACGAATACGGAAGAAAGCAGTTTGCGAACTTCTTCTTCTTCATCACAGGTTTCCACGGCTTCCACGTATTCTCAGGTGTGGTGATCAACTTCGTGATTTTCTACAACATTCTTTTGGGAACTTATGAAAGACGCGGACACTACCGCATGGTTGAGAAAGTAGGTCTGTACTGGCACTTTGTCGATCTCGTTTGGGTATTCGTCTTCACCTTCTTCTATCTAGTATAAAACAGTTTAGCATCATGGCAGATCATAAAGGCACTTGGTGGATTTGGAAAGTATTCTGGATCCTTTTAATTATCACAGCTGTTGAAGTTGTTTTGGGAATTATCAAACCAGAGTTCATGCTTACGCAGGCTTTGGGTACTTCCATTCTAAATTACACGTTTATTATTTTGACGTTGGTAAAAGCGGCATACATCGTGCAGATTTTCATGCACGTGAAGTATGAGAAAAAAGGATTGCGCTATGCGTTATACCTTCCATCGCTCATCTTGATTCCGTATTTGACATTCATTCTATTGACAGAAGGTTCGTACCTGTTCACTTAATGGAAAAGAAATCCTTATTTAATCGGGCAGTACTGATCTCTGTATTAGTGCTGCCCGCTTTGCTTTATCTTTTCTTTGTTTACGGACAAAGTGAAGTCTTTTTTAAGACCCTGGATTACGTAGGGCCCAAGGAGGTAGTAGCAGAGGGCGATACGTCCTATTACGAAATTCCGAATTTTGAGTTGCTCAGCTCAGACGGCTCTGTAGTCTCGAAAGCGTCTATGGACAGTACGATCTATGTGGTGAGTTTCTTCTTTGCGACGTGTCCTACGATTTGCCCTGCAATGAACTTTCATTTAAATGAAATTGAGCGTCGCTTTAAAGGGTATCCAGATTTCAAACTGTTGAGTATTACTGTAGATCCAGCTAAGGATAGTGCAGAGGCGCTTGCGTCTTATGCGAAAATGCGTAATTACAATACAGATAAATGGTTGTTTGCTACAGGAGAGCAGGAGGCCATTTATGATTTAGCAAAGAAGGTCTATTTGAATGCCTTTGAAGACCAAACAGCGGAAGGTGGATTCTTGCACAGCACGAATGCTATTTTGATAGACTGGAACGGAAATATTCGTTCTAGAAAGGATGATTTAGGGAACATTGTAGGGTCTTACGATGTTTTAGAAGTAACACAGCTCAATGATATGGAATCCGATATCAAAGTTCTTATCGCAGAGCTGGAACGAGAAAAACACAATTTACTAGATGATTGATTCAGCAATTGATAAAAAGGTACTCCGTATTATCTACATTCTTAGTACGGTCATTCCTATTGCAGTGGGAGTGTTGATGGTGATTCCGGGAGAATGGAAACAAGCGATGGGAATAGCGGAGAACTCTCCAGTGAGCTCCTTGCCATTAATGCATGCTATCTTGAATGGATCTACGTTTGTATTCTTGCTTTTAGCGGTTGTTGCCATCAAGAATAAGCGTGTGAACATTCACAGGACTTTCATGCTCATCGCGCTCGTTCTGAGTTCTTTGTTCTTGGTGTCTTACGTGATTTATCATTTGACACATCCTAGTGCACGTTTCATGGGTGAAGGTGCCGTACGTTATGTGTACTTCTTCATTCTGATTTCCCACATCATACTGAGTGTTCCAGTCATTCCATTGGCATTGTTGAGTGTCTATCGTGGTTGGACCAACGATATTCAGCGTCATAAAAAGATCGTGCGTTTTTCGTTCCCGATCTGGTTGTACGTATCACTCACGGGTGTGCTCGTTTATCTATTCATGCAGCCTTACTATTGATATATGAAAAAGTGGTTCGCATTCTTCCTGGTATCTGTACTCACCCCGCTTTACAGCAGCGCCCAGTGCAGCATGTGCAAAGCTGTCGCTGAGACAGCGGATGAAGGTGGTTTTGGAGCGGGTTTAAACTACGGGATCCTTTATCTCATGATTTTCCCCTACTTGATCATAGGCGGCATCGCATTTAAGATGTACCGCGCTAAAAAAGCGCAGTAAATACCGTATCTTCGGGGTAGCCACTAACCCTAAATTGTCGCATGCGAGGTTTTTACAAAAAATTATTTCTAGTGCTCCTATCCGGGAGCCTTTCATCTGTTGCCGCTCAAGAGGTCTGGACATTAGATCGCTGTATTGAGCACGCCAAATCCAATAACTTAGAGATTCAGAGAGGCGTTAATGCGCTTGCGTTGAGTGAGTTGCAAGAGCTCCAAAGCAAGTTGGCTTTTTTGCCAACGGCTAACATAAACGGTGGATACTATTGGAATTTCGGTTTGACTATTGATCCAATCACCAACACCCGTCAGCCCGGTTCAAGGCAGACCTTAAGTACGACAGCGCAAGGAAACTGGAATCTGTTGTCAGGTGGTCGAAATGTTTATCAGTTGCAGCAAGCACGCTTGAGTACAGCGGCGAGTCTGTATAGATTAGAGGAGATTAAGAATAATGTTTTTCTGAACATCGCTTCTGCCTATTTGCAGATCTTAGTGAATGCTCAGTTGTATGACGTGGCACAAGGCCAGTTGAATACATCGACGCAAAGTTTAGAACGGACAAAATTATTGTTTGATAATGGTGCCATATCTAAAGACGATTACTTGCAGTCTGTGGCGCAAATGCGAGGTGACCAGGGGAACCTGACCAGTGCAAATAACGCGCTTGTGTTGAGTAAACTGCAGTTGTTTCAGTTGTTGCAATTGGACACGCCGTTTGAAGAATTTGAGATTGCTCCACCAGCGACCCTAGAAGCTTTGTCTTTAAAGGGCTATGGAAATGAGGAGTTGAAAGAGGCTGCGGTTCAAAAGCAGCCGTCTGTAAAAGCAGCAGCAGCGACGCAAAAAAGCGCAGAATATGCGATCAAAGTAGCGCAAGCGGGTCGTCTACCGTCCCTGAATTTTATGGCACAGTTGAACTCGAACTACGTACAGGGCCTCCCGTATTTCTCGGAATACTACACCTTAACGACTTATAATCTCATCGAAAACCCGACTACGGGTGTTGTTGAACAGGTACCACAGCAAGTGACCGTTCCGGATCCGGCGAGTATGAAAGACTACACCATTACGAATCAGCTCTCTGACAACTGGAACCAATTCTTGGGTTTCGGTGTACAGATTCCAATCTTTAATGGCGGCGCTACCCATGCAGCGGTACAACGTGCTAAGATTCAAGAGAACAATGCCGCGCTTGACGTGAAGCAAAGTGAGTTGCAGGTGCGTCAAACCATCGAGCGTGCCTATTTAGATGCGCAAAATTCTTTGGCCTTGTATCAAGCGGCGTTAGCTTCGTCATCGGCAGCCAATGAAGCGCTAGATAACGCGCAACTGAATTTCGATCAGGGAGTGATTAGTGCCTTTGATTTAGGCCTGTCCAAAAACCAATTCTTAGCGGCCAAGAGCCGTGAAATTCAATCTAAATTTGATTACCTGTTCAAGGTGAAAGTTTTGGAATTCTATTTATTCAACCAGATTACCCTTTAAACCTAAAGCCTCATGAAGTTAAATATGAAAATCGCAGTACCTGTATTGATTGTTATCGTTGCAGGACTGATCGTTGCTAAAAAACAAGGTTGGATTGCAGCAAACAATGACGCGCAGTTCGTAGAGACTGGATTTATTCACAAGCGTACGGTCGTAGAGTCGGTTACTGCGAGTGGAAAGATTCAGCCTGAGGTTGAAGTCAAGATGAGTCCTGAGGTGAGTGGTGAAATTACTGAGGTACATGTGGTCGACGGGCAGTACGTGGAAGAAGGCGATTTACTCGTGAAGATCAATCCGGACCTGTATGAAAGTGCCATTACGCGTTCACGCGCAGCTGTGAATTCGGCGAAAGCCGGTCTTGCGCAGAGTAAGGCTGCTTTGATTGAAGCGAATAAGCTTTGGGAGCGTAACCAGCGTCTTTTCGAAAAAGGTGCCATATCGCAGCAAGAGTTTGACGCGGCACAGCGTTCTATTACTGTGGCCGAATTGCAGAAAGAAAGTGCGAAATACCAGTTGCAGAGTGCCGAAGCAAATCTTGATGAGGCCTATAAAAACTTAAAGCGAACCACAATCATTGCGCCTATTTCAGGGACAATCACCCAGCTCAATGTGGAGCTTGGGGAGCGTGTTGTAGGTACGGCTACGATGACCGGGACAGAGATGTTACGCATCGCTGACTTAGATACGATGGAGGTGCTTGTTGAGGTCAATGAAAACGATATTGTTAAGCTCGCGGTGGGCGATACCACAATCATTGAGGTAGACGCTTATCTCGGCGAAAGCTTTCAAGGTTTGGTCAGTGAGATAGCGAACAGCGCAAAATTGGCCATGGGTGCTTCTGCCGATCAGGTGACCAATTTTGAAGTGAAAATCCGCGTTCTCAATACCAGTTATGCTCATCTTGAAGACCGTTACGGTAAAACGCCATTTCGTCCAGGGATGACTGCCACTGTGGAAATCATCACGAACAAAGTACGCGATGCCCTTGTGGCACCGATTCAAGCAGTTACCGTTCGCAAGGACACCACGGCAAAAGCAAAATCTTACGAGCAAGCATTAGGTAGTGACGATATGCGCGAGAGCTATGAGGTCATCTTCTCTCCAGACGGTGATAAAGCTGCGCTGCATGTAGTGGAAAGCGGCATTCAAGACGATGAATTCATCATCGTGACGGGTATTGCAGACTCTACGGAAATCATTACCGGTCCTTACAGTGCGGTATCTCGAATGTTAAAGTCGGGCGCAAGTATCAAAACCTCGGAGAAGTAAAAGTCTATGATCCTCTGCCTTGAAACGGCTACCAAGAACTGTAGTGTTAGTTTGTTGCACGAGGGTGAAGTACTGGGCAGCCGATCTGAACACGGTCAAAAATTTGTGCATGGCGAGCGTCTACATCTGCTCATCAAGGAAGTATTAGACGAGCAGGGCATCGCTGTCGGTGATCTTGACGCAGTTTGTGTGGGTAAGGGCCCCGGTTCTTATACCGGCTTGCGTATCGGTGTAAGTACAGCTAAAGGACTGTGTTATGCGAGTAATGTTCCTCTCTGGAGTTTGCCGACGCTGGGCTGTTTCAACCAAGATTTATTTGAAGCTACTAGAGATTCGATCGTAATCTCCGTGATCGATGCACGAAGAGATGAAGTTTTTGCCCAAGTATGGGAACAGAACAAAGGACATTGGAAGGCTGTCACAGAGGTCACCTCAGTGATTGTAGATGTAGATAGTTTTGCAAAGTGGAGCGAGCATGGAGCTACGATTGTAGGAGACTGTACCTCAAAAGTGCAGCAGTTGCTTGGAGAAAACGCTTCGCGATTCACGTTCATGGAAGACGCCTTTCCGGATGCGAAGTTCATGAAGTCGTTGCTGGACTCTGGACAACAACAGTCGGAAGATGTTGCGTATTTCGAACCGTTTTATC
>CATITW010000029.1 GCA_949547975.1 Cryomorphaceae bacterium
ATTTATCTGGAGTATTTCTCAGAATTCACTTGGGGCGGAAACCAGTTGTATACCACTCCCTACATCGATGGTGGGTTCACGAAACTTCTTTCGAACGACTTGCAGCTCGACGTGTACGCAGGGCTAGATCTCAGCACTGAATTTGGTTCAAGACTCCCTACCAATGGCTTTTTCTTTGGAACCGGTGTCAGCTACCGATTCCCATTAGCGGCCTATTTAAAATCCCTTTAATCTGCTCGCTTTACCGATGAACCCTTCACTTGCCATAGCACTCACAGCCTCCTTCATCGCACTTGCGTGTGGTTTGCTCGGTGCCTTTTTAGTGCTTCGCAAGATGACCATGGTCGGTGACGCCATCTCGCATGCCGTACTTCCTGGCATCGCAGTAGCTTACTGGATCGCACAGAGCCGAGCGAGTGTATTCATGTTCCTCGGTGCAGCACTCGTCGGCGTTCTAGCCACGGTGTTGATCGAAGTACTCCGCAAGCGGTTAAAAGTGCAAAGTGACGCTAGTATCGGTATGACTTTTACCACCCTGTTCGCAGCAGGTGTAGTGATGATCACCTACTGGAGCGACAGTGTGGATCTCGACCAGGAGTGTGTGCTCTATGGAGAGATCGCCTATGTGCCTTTTGACGTTTGGACTCTGGGCGGTAGGTCCTTAGGACCGGTGGCTTTATGGTCTTCGGGAATCTTGTTGCTGGCTGTAGTTGCGTATTTAATAGTCGGTTTCAAAGGCTTGAAAATGACATCGTTTAATGAAGACTATGCCGCAGTTTTAGGAATTTCTGTGGGTGTTTGGAATCTTTCGCTCATGTCCATGGTCAGCTTAGCAACCGTCGTGAGCTTTGAAAGTGTGGGGGCTATCCTCGTTGTAGCCTTGCTTGTAGCCCCAGCGGCTACGGCTTATTTAGTAGTTCAGAAGCTTCGTCCGATGCTGGCAATGACGGCAGTATTTTCATTACTGGGCGCATTAGGCGGTTATGGTTTGAGTAAAGTTCTAGAAACAAGTATTGCAGGAACCATAAGTACTGTGCTGGGCGCTATTTTCCTAGTGGCGTTGTTGTGGGATAGAATGGGGAACAAAAAACGGAAGGTACATGTCTTGGAAAGTTAGAAGGTTTGATGAATGCTCGGTGCAGGAGCTCTATGAATTGCTGCGCCTGAGAAGTGAAGTCTTTGTCGTGGAGCAGGATTGCGTGTATCAAGACATGGACGATCTCGATCAAAAGGCCATTCACCTTTGGAAAGAAGAGGCGGGTAAGGCAGTGGCATGTACGCGGATTTTCCCAGCAGGTGTGTGTTATCAGGAAGCGTCTATCGGAAGAGTGATTGTTGCGGAGAATCACCGCGGCGGTGATTTAGGGGTAGAGCTAATGCGCAGGTCTGAAGAGGTGCTTTTTGGACTTGGCGAGTGTGGTCCGATCAAGATCATGGCACAGTCGTATTTACTTAATTGGTACGGAAAGCAAGGATATGTACCCTTCGGAGACGAGTTCTTAGAAGACGGCATTCCGCATACCAATATGATGAAAAGCCAATTTTGACGTATCTGCCAAAGGGTGATAAATGTCACGTTGCCCTTTTATATAAGGTAGTAGTTTAGAGGAAGATTCTAAACAACTAAACGTCATGTCTAAACATTTCAACATTGTTGTGATCGGTGCCGGAACGGCGGGTATCATGACTGCCGCTCAGATCAAAAACGAGCGCAAAAACCTTACTATAGCTATTGTAGACCCTGCGGATACGCACTACTATCAAGCGGCTTGGACCCTTGTAGGTGGGGGAACGTATGATAAGAAGAAGACCGGTAGACCGATGTCTTCAGTGATTCCTTCCGGTTGTGAATGGGTGAAGGACTTTGTAACGACCATCGATGCGGATAACAACACCGTTGAAACTAAGGCTACTGGCGCATTGAGCTACGATTATTTGATCGCTGCTCCAGGTATTCAGTTAGACACGGATGGAATTCCGGGACTTAAAGAAGGTCTAGAAAAGGGCATTGTTTGCTCGAACTACACCGACCCAGAAAAGGTTTGGGAAAACGTACAAAACTTTAAGGGCGGTAATGCGATTTTTACGCAGCCGACGACCCCAATCAAATGTGGTGGTGCTCCACAAAAAATCATGTACCTCGCAGACGATTATTGGGCGAAAACAGGTGTTAAGGCCAAGACTAAAGTGGTTTTCCCTACACCAGGATCAGTCATTTTCGGGGTTCCTGAGTTTGCAAAAACACTCAATCAAGTCATTCACCGTAAAGGCATTCATTTCAAGCCGTTCTACGCCATCACCAAGATCGATATCGACAAAAAGGAGGTGCATTTTAAAAATGCAAAGCCGGGTGAAAACGACTGTACAATCAATGAAGGTGAAGGCCTCGGCGAGCGTCTAGACGGCAACTCTACCTTTGTTCTTCCCTTTGATTTCTTGCATTTAGCGCCACCACAAAGCGCGCCAGACTTCATCAAGAATAGCCCGCTATCTAACGGTACTCCGGGTGGATGGATTGATGTAGATATCAATACACTTCAGCACAACAAATACCCGAATGTGTTTGCATTAGGGGATTCTGCAGCGCTTCCAACAGCGAAGACAGGTGCAGCCATTCGGAAGCAAGCCCCTGTGGTCGCAGCAAACGTTTTGGCGCACATGGAACGCAGCGTGTTGAGTGATAAAAAATACGAAGGATACAGCAGCTGTCCTTTGGTAACTGGATACGGCAAAATGGTATTGGCCGAATTCAAATACAACAACGTTCGTGATTCCGACCCGTTCCTCAGCAAGTTTGTGGATACGACCAAGGAAAACTATAGCATGTGGATCCTTAAGAAGTTCGGCTTGCCGCACATGTACTGGAACTACATGATGAAAGGTAAAATGTGATGTCAGTCATATTTTGATGTGTTAGTTGGAATGCCCCAAGCCTCGTGTTTGGGGCTTTTTTTATGCTTAAATTCGTGAGCATGAATACACCCAATAACGACGGAGCAATCTCTCTAAAAGAAAGCATGCTTGAGGTAGAAGGCTGGAAGGCGGAATTCTACCAGAGCCAATTCGACGATTTTCTTGACCAGCAGCCGTACCTCATGGGCACACTCATGGAGGCCGATGAAGGCATGGATGAGCTGGCACACAACAACATGCTAAAAGCCGTGCTCGTTTTGAAGTGGTCGTTCCAAAAAATGGGGTGGCGTACGACGATGCTGAGCAATGAAAAATGGCAGGGCATCATTGAGGAGAAAATGGAAACCTATGAAACGCATCAGGAAGACAACGGTGTAGATACTCCAGCGCTCATCAAGCTGAGCAGTTCACCAAATACCCTTAGTGAACTCTACCTCTACGTCGTAGAGAATTCACCTAGTGACGCGGAAAGTGCCGGCAACCTCTTGTTCCTTTTAGACTGCGCCGTGGACGCCATGGAGATGGCCGTGCTTCAAGACAAAACCCAAGCGGACGCCTAAGATGAGTGATTCAGCACGAGCTATAGTCGACCACATGATGCGCAACGATGCCTTTAGTGCATGGTTGGGGATAGAGGTGATCGAGGCGGCACCCGGCGAGGCACTTTTGGCTATGACCGTTCGAGAAGAAATGACCAACGGCTTCGGCATAGCCCATGGCGGTATCACCTATTCTTTGGCCGACAGCGCCTTGGCCTTTGCCTCGAACGGCGGGGGTGTGCAGAGTTTGAGTGTAGAAACCAGCATTCATCACTTGGCCCCAGTGAAGACGGGAGATCAGCTACAGGCGCGTGCGACACAGATCAGTGAGACCCGTAAAACCGGGTTGTACCAAATAGACATCACAAATACCTCAGGGGAGCGCGTGGCTTGGTTCAAAGGGACCGTGTACCGCACCTCTAAATCATGGAACCTATGAAACAGACCTATATCGTAGACGGCGTACGTACGCCGATCGGAAAATTCAAAGGCACCCTTGCAGCCGTCCGTACGGATGACCTCGCTGCAATGGCCATCTCGAAACTCCTCGAAAAGCATCCGGACTTCGATCCAGCGCTGATCGATGACGTGATTTTGGGTTGTGCCAACCAGGCAGGAGAAGACAATAGAAACGTAGCTCGCATGGCAGCTTTGCTCGCTGGACTGCCTTGGTCGGTTCCAGGAGAAACGGTCAATAGACTGTGCGCCTCGGGGATGAGTGCCGCGATTCATGCGCACCGTGCGATCATGGCCGGAGACGGCGACTTTTTCATTGCCGGTGGTGTGGAAAACATGAGCCGTGGTCCGTATGTGGTCAGTAAAAGCCAGAGTGCCTATGGCACAGACAGCAAGATGTACGACAGCTCGTTCGGTTGGCGTTTTGTCAACCCAAAGATGAAGGAGCTCTACGGCACGCAGGCGATGGGTGAGACGGCTGAAAATTTGGTGGAGAAATTCGGCATTAGCCGTGAGGACCAAGATGCCTTTGCCTTCTGGTCACAGCAAAAAGCCGCGCGTGCTCAGGAGCGTGGACGTTTCCGTTTGGAAAAATTTGCAGTGGAGATCCCACAGCGCAAGAAAGACCCGATCGTTTTTGTCGAAGATGAATTTATGAAGCCCGGTACGACCCAAGAAGGTTTGGCAGGCTTGCGTGCAGCGTTTAAGAAAGACGGTTCAGTAACGGCTGGGAACAGTTCCGGTTTGAACGACGGCGCAGTGGCCCTTCTTATGGCCAGTGGTGAAGCGGTTGCCCAGCACGGACTAAAGCCGCTTGCTCGTATCGTGAGTTCGGGCGTTGCTGGAGTGGAGCCTCGTATCATGGGAATTGGCCCAGTGGAAGCTTCGAAAAAAGCACTAGCGAAGGCCGGGTTAACGCTCGAGGATATGGACGTGATTGAGATGAATGAGGCGTTTGCTGCCCAAGTTTTGGCGTGTACGCGCGAGCTTGGTTTGGCGGACGACGATCCTCGTATCAACCCGAACGGTGGTGCGATAGCGCTTGGACATCCGCTAGGGGTGACGGGCGGACGCATCCTGCATTCTGCAGCCTTGGAGTTGCAAGAGACGGGTAAAAAATATGCGCTGGTCACGATGTGTATCGGTGTGGGTCAGGGCTATGCTACCATTTTAGAGCGCGCTTAATATGGCTATTTACCAATTCCTAAATTTCATTCCCGTCGTGCACGAAACGGCCTTTGTTCACCCGCAGGCAAATGTCACGGGTGATGTGGTGATCGGCCCGAAATGTTATGTCGGTCCCGGTGCCGTGTTACGTGGGGATTGGGGACGTATCGTTTTAGAAGAAGGTGTGAACGTGCAGGAAAATTGTACGGTACACATGTTTCCTGGGACGGAGACTCGACTCAAAAAGATGGCCCATGTCGGGCACGGTGCGATCATTCACGGCGGAACGCTGGAGGAGAATGTGCTGATCGGCATGAACGCTGTGGTGATGGATCATTGCACGGTGGGTGCGGGTTCGATCGTGGGTGCTTTGGCTTTTGTGCCTCAAAATACGGTGGTACCGGAGCGCAGTATCTTCGTTGGGAACCCGGGTCGCGTAGTGAAACAGGTGAGCGATGAGATGCTGGCTTGGAAAACGGAGGGTACGGAGCTGTATATGGAATTGGCCCAGCAGTGCATAGACACTGTGAAAGAGGTGGAGCCGTTGCGCGAATTGGAGGCGGATCGACC
>CATITW010000030.1 GCA_949547975.1 Cryomorphaceae bacterium
ATTTTTGGCGATCAAGCGGTGGATATTCCAAGCAGTTTGATCGGTGGTAATGTGAGCATTCCATTATGGAGTTCAGGTCGTGGTGTTGCCGCAGTGCAAGAGGCGAAGGTGCAGCGCGATCAAGCGATGATCGGCTTGCAGCAGCTCGAACAAAGCTTGGTGATGCAGCATGCGTCTTTGGTGAATGAATTCCACCGTTCTGTAGCGGAGTATTTGGCGCAGAAGGAAAATGTGGAATTGGCCAAGCGCATTCGCGATCAGCGCCGTAAAGAATATGAGGAGGGATTGGCTTCTTCGACGGAATTGACCCAGAACGAAACGCAATACCAGGAGGCACTGCAAGGCCTGTTTTTAGCGGCACAAACTGCGCTAGACAAACAAGCAGAATTAGAGTATTTAATGAGAAAACAGACATCGAAATAAACGGATCATGAAAAAGACACTATCCATTCTTAGCCTAGCGGTTTTAGCAGCTTGTGGTACTTCGGAAACGCCTTCGGGAGATTTGGCGAAGCTGACGGCTGAAAAAGACAGTTTGGTACAAATGCGTTCGAGCTTGAATGCACAGATTGCAACGCTGGATGCACAGATTTCAAAATTGGACACGACGGTGCGTTACGATGCAGTGACTGCGCTTGAGGTGGCTCCAAAAAACTTCGTTCACTACTTCGATGTCTTCGGTACGGTTGAAGCGGATAAAAGCATCAGTTTGTATCCAACCGCGAGCGGTAAGGTCGAGAAGATTTACGTGAAAAACGGTCAGAAAGTAAGCAAGGGACAGTTGTTGATGTCACTGGATACTGACCTTTTGCAGAGTTCATTAAAAGAACTAGAAAACGGTTTAGAGCTGTCAAAAACCTTGTTCGAAAAGCAAGAGCGTTTGTGGTTGAACGAGCAGATCGGTTCTGAGATTCAGTACCTGCAGTCGAAGAACAACTATGAAGGTTTGTTGCAGAAGGTGAAAACCTTGAAAGAGCAGATTGCCTTGAGCGAGATTCGCGCACCGTTTGCCGGAGCGATCGACAACATCTTCGCTAGAGAAGGGGAACTTGCTGGTCCACAAATGCCATCTATGCGCTTAGTGAATACTTCAGGTGTGTATGTGAAAGCGGACGTTCCAGAATCGTACGCAAGCCGCGTTCGTGTGGGTACGCCTGCAAACATCGCCTTTACGTCGATGGATTACGAGGTAGGTGCTGAGGTGCTCCAGGTAGGTCAGTTCATCCAAGAAGGCAACCGCACGTTCTCGATCAACGTGAGCTTGCCGGTAAGTGAAGGTGTGAAGCCGAATCAAATGGTACACGTAGCATTGCAAGATTACAGCAATGAAACGGCGCTTGTAGTTCCTGCAAGTCTTGTTCAGCAAGATGTTGAGGGCAATGACTTTGTCTACACGTTGGAAGATGTGGCGGGTGCTGCCTACCAGAAAGTGGTAAAAACTTGGGTAACAACAGGTTTGTCTTTTGACGGCAAAACGGAAATTATTTCTGGGTTGGACAGCGGTTCGATCGTGATCGACAAGGGGTCGCGTAGTGTACGCTCTGGCCAATTTGTTGTTGTAGGATAATCTGAAAATTGGGCCAGTATCATGGAAGAGAAAAACAATTTGATTAAAAAATTCGGTCCCTCCACCTTCTCGGTGAACAACAGGATGACCGTGTACGTGCTCACCGCGATTGTGTTTATTGCGGGTTTCATGAGCTATACCTCGATGCCTTCGGAAGCTTTTCCGGAGATCGTTACCCCTGAAATTTACGTTGGAACTCCGTACCCCGGAAACTCTCCTGTAGATATTGAAAAGCTGATCACGCGTCCGTTAGAGAAAGAAATCAATGGGATTTCAGGCGTGGACAAGATCAACTCTACTTCGGTAGAGGGCTATTCTACCATCCAAGTGAAATTTAACTTTGACGTGACGCCAGATGAGGCACTGCGCAAGGTGAAAGACAAGGTCGACGCAGCGATGGGTCAACCAGACTTCCCTTCAGATCTCCCGGTAGATCCGAACGTGTTCGAGCTGAACTTCTCGGAGCTTAAGCCGATCGCTAACATCAACATGTCGGGTGAATTTTCACTGGACCAGTTGAAGGAATACGGCGAGTACCTCGAAGAAAAAATCGAAGACTTGACCGAAATTTCGAAAGTTGACATCCGCGGGATTGACGACAAGGAAGTTCGCGTGCTGGTAGACAACAAGAAATTGGAGAGCATGAAGCTCAGCTTCCGCGATATCGCAGGTGCCATCCAAAACGAAAACATGACCATCTCTGGGGGTAACCTCTTAGTAGATGGGTACCGCCGTAACGTTCGCGTGGTAGGTGAGATTCGCGAGCTTGATGAGTTGCGTAATGTCATTATTAAAAGTGAAAACATGCAGCTCGTTCGCCTTGGTGACGTTGCTGAGGTGGAGTTTGATGAGGTAGAGCGCCAGTCGTACGCACGTCAGTACGGAAGCTCTGTAGTGATGCTCGATGTTTTCAAGCGTTCGGGTGAAAACCAGATCATCGTTTCTGAAAAGATCACTAACCTTTTGGCTGCTGCTCGTGAAGAGTACTTCCCGGACAACTTGAATATTTCGGTAACGAACGATACTTCTGAGCGAACGAAAACGCAGGTCGCGGATCTAGAGAACTCCATCATCTTCGGGATGCTACTCGTGGTTGTGGTTCTCATGTTCTTCTTGGGTCTACGCAATGCACTTTTCGTAGGTATTGCAATCCCGATGTCGATGCTCATGAGCTTCGTGATCTTGAATGCTTTGGGCGTTACGTTGAACACCATCGTACTGTTTGCACTGGTCCTCGCACTGGGGATGCTTGTGGATAACGGGATTGTGGTGGTCGAGAACATCTACCGATTCATGGATGAAGGTTACGACCGCTTGACTGCAGCGAAACTAGGTGCTGGTGAGGTGGCTTTGCCGATCATCGCATCTACGGCGACTACGCTTGCTGCGTTCTTGCCACTCGCCTTTTGGCCGGGTCTTTTCGGTGAATTCATGAAGTATTTGCCGCTGACAGTGATCACGGTACTCTCTTCTTCGCTGTTTGTCGCACTAGTGATTAACCCTGGTCTTACTGCTGCGTTTATGAAAGTGGAGGAAGAGCCAATTAATAAAAAACGACTCACCATCATTTCCCTTGCTGCCATCGTTCTAGGTGTCATCATCGGCTATGGCGCAGGCAAGCTCGCACTAGGTAACGTCTTTATCTACTCCGGTGGTTTCGCACTGATCTATGCTTATCTCGTCGTCCCAGCAACCGCATGGTTCCAAGGCAAACTTCTTCCAGTATTGGAAAATGGTTTCAAAGGCGTCCTAGCGTTCGCGCTGAAAGGCCGCATGCCGATCGTATTCTTCTCGGGTACGGTGCTGTTGCTCATCTTCTCGGGTATGCTCCTCGGCGCATTCCCTCCGAAAACGCTTTTCTTCCCGGAAAACATGCCGAACCAGGCGATGGTGTACATCCAGATGCCGATCGGAACGGACATTGAGGAAACGAACTTGGTGACGTTGGAATTGGAAAAAGAAGTCATGGCGATTGTTGAAGAGTTCAACTACACGGACGAAAACGGCGAAGTGCAGAACTACATGGTAGAGTCTGTGATTGCTCAGGTCGGTGAGGGAACTTCAGATCCAAACGCTGGACCTTCGATGGCACAGACGCCAAACAAAGCCAAGATCACCGTACAGTTCCACAAGTTTGCCGATCGTATCGATCCTCAAGGCAACCGTGTGAACAGTTCGGACATCTTGAATAAAATTCGTGCTACGCTGAACGACTACCCGGGTGTGGTCATCTCTGTTGCCAAAGACAGCAATGGCCCACCTACAGGCCCGCCGGTGAACATCGAAATCTCTGGGGACGACTACTACGAACTCGTAGGGGTTGCTGAAGAAGTTCGTGCGTTCATCAACAAGCAAGGCATCTCGGGCATCGAGGAGTTGAAGCTTGACGTGGAAACGGGTAAGCCGGAAATGCCGATCGAAGTAGACCGCGTGAAGGCACGTGCTCTAGGTTTGAGCTCTGCACAGATCGGTGATGCGATGCGTACGGCGCTGTTCGGTAAGGAGGTTTCACGTTTCAAAGACGGCGAGGACGACTACCCGATCAACATTCGTATGAGCGATGCGTACCGTTACAACATGGAGGATCTGATGAATCAGAAAATCAC
>CATITW010000031.1 GCA_949547975.1 Cryomorphaceae bacterium
TCGATGCCGGTCCAAGGACCGTTATTCAATCGGACTTCTGCCTCGACTAACGTTTCATCACCGTCCACATCGGAAGCTCCCCAGCGCATCGTCAGTACGATTTTCGCACTATCGGGCTCAAGCTCATCTGCATCGATCTGAGCTACCGGGGGCGCATTTTTAAGGGGCACCCATAGTGTGGCTGGAGTAGGATCTTCAGCACCTTGATCATCTACCGCGGTCACTTCAATGCGCACATCAGAACTGTCTAGTCCGGCGTCGATCACGAAAGTAAAAACACTATCGGTCGATGTAGTCGTGGCTACGGCTCCATCATCGACTTTCACTTTGTAGTAAGCGATGAAACCATCCGCATCCGAGCCGAACCAGTGCAAATGCACATTCGCGTTCAAGCGAAGCGCTCCGGTGCGTTGAATACTATCGATCGCCATGACCGTCTCTGGCGGGAGATTCTCCACTGGAGAGTTGTTGCGCTCACACGCAAACAATCCCAGCAGTAGTACGACTAAAAGTCCCCAATTCTTCATGCGCTAGTTCTGCGAATTATTGAATGATCAACACCACAGTCCCTGCACCTACACTTCCAGAGAAGCGCGCTACATAAGTACCTGCATTCCATGCGCTCACATCGATGCGCGAGCTGCCTTGTGTAGATTGACGCATCACCTCTTGTCCTAAAACAGTGCTGATGGTCCATACTCCAGCGCCCTGGCTTTCTAATACGATACGGTCCGTTGCTGGATTCGGGTACACTTTTAGGTTGCCTGCTGCCCACTCGTCTAAACCGATCGGTGAAGTCGCGACAGCGATGCTGTCTAAAGTGACCGAAGCACCGATAAAATCGTTGTTGTTTCTTGGCAACAAACGGAAGTTGCTGAAGCCGTAGAAGAGGATACCCTCAACCGCGTCAAAAGTCATGCTGTTATCTACCACGATCGGTGTTACGTTCATTTCACCGTCAAGGTTGGCGTAAGAGGTGTCCGTAACGAGTTGTACGTTTAGTGAGCTGTATGCCGTCGTAGCTTGGCGGCCTGCAAGGATGCGTGCGCTCTTAGACAAAGCTGCTGTTGCCGAAGTTGAAACGGCATAGTCCCCGAAGCCGAGGTTCGTCTGGCTGATCGAAAGCTGACCTCCTTGTGGATCTTCGTAACGTACGAGCATACTTTCGTACGGCTCCCAGCCGAAGTTTGCGTAGCTCGCTGAATCTGAAGGGTCGATAACGATCGGTGTGATCGTCGCTTTGTTTCCGGTTTTCGAAGAGGCGCTCACGTTCAAGCGGGTCATGCCGAAATATTCCTCGACGATACCGGTGACGGTCACTTCTTCATCGCGGTAGTAGCTGTTCAATCCAAGGCCTACACACCAGATTCCGCCCCATGCGGTTGCGTTTTCGTCCTGCAGGTATAAATAGCCTAAATCACCAATTTTGGTAGACGCCGTAACAATACCCGTAACCGTTACTTCCTGTGCCGCGAGGGTTGAAGTACCATTTGCGTTAAAGGTGAATTGGATATCAGGAATGCTCAAACCGTTGTCGCGAACGGTGTAGAAATCGACATTGGGTACCGACTGCGTGATCGGCGTGCTTGGGTAATAGCTGACGTTACCGTCGTTATCGGCAGCGTAGATGTAGTAGCGTACTAGTGTTCCGTCGGCTTGCTTAGGAATTTCAAACGTGTATTCGTCGGTCGTTCCGCTCACAAGGGTCATCGGCGCTACTGTGAAGTTAGCAACGCTTTGGGTGTCGATAGCGCTCCATGCGATAGCTACAGAATCTACAGAACCGTCAAAATCTGTGATACTACAAAGCAGTTCTGCATCTTGGTTTGAAGTAGGTACGGCAGGATCGCGCTCAAAGTTTGCGATGTAAGGAGGCGCATAACCGATGTCGTAGTGGGAAGCATCGAATGCATTCAGCTCATATCCACGTCCATTATCGCCGGTACATCCGTTGGCATCGTGGCGAACGACACCCGAAATAGAAGTGTAGAACGTTCCAGGAACAGGTGGTGCGAAGGCACCCTGGGTTTGTGGCGAATTCGGATTCACCGTACTCCAAGAAGTCATTTTCTGTGCAAGAAAACGGTCACTAAGGTTGATGCTGTTTCCGTTTGCATCGGCAACATTTACACTCACGCGATTTCCACTGAAGTAGACCACAGAGGTGACCGTAACGTCAGTAAGGGTTACGAAAGATCCTTCGTACTGCTCACCAGTTGCGACATTATTCACGAACTGTGCGTCATTTAAGTCGCCTACGGTAATGGTGTCTGAAACGACTGGATCAGAAGTTACGGATACGATGCTGAAAGAATTGGCGTCGGCTAAAGAAAGCTGGTTTGAACCATTGTACTCACCTACGATCCCTTTCACTTCAACGATATCGCCCGGAAGCGCTTGAGTAAAAGTCGCTGGAACCTGAAGAGCTCCAGTGCTGCTGGTGTACACCCCCATCACTTCGATACCTGCAAATGGGGTACTTTGACCACCCACGGCAGTATCTTGGATAAAGATGAACGGACGAGAGCCACCGGTTACGGAGCCTGAAGCTACCTCACTGACATTTCCTGGGGTAACCACAACTCCGCGGGTGATGATGGTCTGACCTAAATAGGCAGAAGTATCGTCACAAGCCGCAAGGTCGGTTGGACTGACATAGTTGATGTCGGTGATCGACACATAATTTTGTGCAAATGCGGTCATACCGAAGACTGCAAAAACGAAAGAGAGGAGAAGTTTTCTCATTATTTAACTATTATAAAGGTTCCTGTAAATGATGCTCCTTGATCGAGGTCTTCGACTTGGAAGAGGTAGATTCCTCGGGCGATGATTTGGCTTTCCGAAGAAAGCAAGTCCCAGGCATGTTCGCCGCCTGAGAAAGCGTTTTGTTCTTGATTTTCGGCTCCAAAAGATTGGAACCAGCGGATGTCGCCACCGTTGTAGTCGGCGTGGTGCTCGAAGGAATCGATGAAGTCTCCGCCTGCGGTGGTGATGGTCACGCGTGCATTTTGCGGCAAATTCGAGAAGATGATTTTTCTACTCTCTTCTTGGAAATTACTGCTGCCCTCCCATCCGGCACTGAGGTAGTACGGGTTCGGATAAACGAAAGGTTCCACGGAATCTAAATTTGAAGCTCCGGCACCAGGGAAGGCGCGAACGGTATTCGATAAGGCCGCACTTTCTAGACTTTCCAATCCGCTGTTCAAATCGCCCTTGTCGAAGGCGGTTACGGATACTGCGGTTTGCCAGCCGTTCGGCAATGGGTCCAGGGTGTAGGCGTAGCTGTAGGTGTTGGTATCTCCCTCAAAGGTAAGGGGCACATCGAGCTTGATGGCGTCAAAACCGGTGTTGAATCCATAGGCGTTCGCTAGAGAATCAAAACTCGCGACCAATTCTAAATCCTCCTTCAAATCCGGCGTACCGAACACATCAAAACCTGTGGCGGTGGCATAGACGTTGAATCCCTCAAAATCGAGTTTTTTCGAAATTGGGTCCACACTCAACCTACTATTGTCCGTCCAGTACAGGGTACACGAGCCGTCTCCAGGAACGACCTTCAACACAGGCGCTTCGGGAGGCGAGGGCAGAATGAATCGGGTAATCGCCCCATCGCCGTCCTTGTCCTCACCGGGATCGAGCTGACCGTTGAAATCGGCATCTTCACCGTTGTACGTGCGTTGTGCCCAATTCGCTGCGTCCACCAAATACCGCTTCTGTGCAGCGGTATTCGCCGTGTTTGCCAAACCGTCCTGAAACTTCTTTGCCACAACATACCCAAACGAGATCTTGATCTGATCCCCGGGCGCGAAATCGTCAAAGGGTCCCACCGACAAAAGGTCCGACCGGTTTCCGTTCGCATTGAGTTCCGCCTGCAAGTCTACATCCATCGTTCCAGCGCAAGCCGCTCCGGTAGGATCGTCCCAGCACGGGTGCTGATTAAACCCATCACTCATCTTTTGATAGCGCTGCTGATCGGTAGTTGGAAAGAAAAAGGTGTTTTGACCAGAGTTGTTAAAGACCCACGCGTTATAATTGACCTTGGTGTTTGGATCTACGCGCGGATGTCTAAACCCGTTCTTGTCTTCAGCGCCTAAAAACAGCTGTCCCACGTAGCTGTCGGTAAACCCAGCATCGCCGGTACGATCGTAGCAATACGCAAGATTCAGACTGTCGATAAATCCGTTACCACCTTGCGAATAAAAGGTCGCGCCACCGGCACCAGCAGGGGTAATATTCACATTGCGAACCACGGTGTTGTTCCATAGACCCGCATAAAATTCTTCATAGGTATTGGCACTTTGGTTGGTGATGACGAGATCGACGATCACCATAAAATCGGTAAAGCTGTATTCCCAATTGTACACTGCCATGTCCACCTCCAAATCCATTGGATTCAAATGATTGTTGATGGGAATGCTCGTCCCTGGCACCAAAATCTCGCTGTCGTTAAAAGAGGCTAAAAAGTCCTGGTGGGAAACGGCATCACTGCGGTAGTTCGGTGAGGATCTCAGAGAACTGCGCTCGCGAACCGCCACACCTGTGGACGCATTAAATTCAAACCCGCCGCGTCCAGGCGCATATCCTTGCGGCGCGTCATAGGCAGAGGTACTAACGCGCACCGCACCATTCACTTTACCTCCAAGCCACAGTCCACCTTCGAACAAGTGCTCAATACCCGACCCCGCAGGATATTCCATCGAAGGATTCCCTGTTCCGTCTTTGTATCCACGAAATGCATTGCCGAAAGTACCCACATTCGTACCCGTCAAGCGCACATTCGCTCGCGTCGTTTGAAATTCCTCGAAGCTTTGAGCCTGAGCAATCGTTGCGGCAAATACACAAATCCAGAGGAGTATTCTTCTTACCATACCATCAATTTTGCAGGCTTCACCCGACCATTTTTCGTCCAAACCGCCGTATACATCCCCTTCGGCAAGCCGTCGAGCACTTTCTCAGCTCCCGCATTCTTTTCAAACACTAATCGGCCATGCAGGTCGTGCAGCGCAAGCGACCACTCTTTGTGGTACCCTTGAAAACTGAACGGCTGACGCAACGGGTTGGGCATGTTCGGAAGGCTCCATTCTGCAGTTTCTAACGACTGCTGATCGATCTCAAAATCCGCTACCACAGGCAGATGATCACTAAGATTGTACAAGGCGCTCAGCACATTTGCGGAGACGCTAAAATTGGTCCCGGAGTTAATACTACTGTTAAAATGAGCACCGTCATTTCCGAGAGCCAAATAAGTATTCGGGACGTAGACCATACCGTCTTCGCCATCGAGCACATCTTCAGAGCACAAGATTTGATCAAACCGATCGTCTAATCCGCCTGCAGAGAAACAGCTGTTCGAGGAAGAACTGCGCGTACTTTGGGTATGCACGGATGCAAACGAGCTGTTGTTGTTCCAATTCCCTCCACTGCCGATCGGATCGTCAAAGCGGAAGGTCTGCCCTGCCACCAAACTTTGGTACGCACTTTCTGAAGAACTGTACATATTGTAATCGCCCAGCAGAAAGACATTGTCATCTGGGCAATCGCTATCGATATAGTCAATCACCGCCTTTGCCATAAGGTTGCGAACGCTCGAATTCGAAGTTCCGTTCCCTGCTTTAAAGTGCGCCCCGATCACCGTAAAGGTCACCGTATCACTTTGCGCAGTCAGCAGCGGATCCTTGTAATAAAAACGCACTGCATCCACCACTCGAACCAGCGCTGTACCGCTCAAATCCTGAGTGATCACGTCTTGTTGCAACACCCCAAAAAGGTCATTGCGGTATGCAATCACATTCGTTAGCGATGAAAAACTGTTGTTGGTATAATTAGTTGTAGACCAGCTGGAACCTCCACCGCTATTGAGCACATTGTTCAATAGGTATTGTGCATTATTTGCACTTGCCCCAACTTCATTAAACACAATAATGTGCGGCTGCGCGTAGCTTAAGATCGTATCCAATCGGGCCTCTTTTGCACTAGCACTGTTCGTATTGCCGTTGCAATCGTTCGTGGAATTCCTGTAATTCAACAAGTTATAAGTCATCAGACGCGCTGAAAACACTTGAGCGTTAATCATCTGAACCACAATAGATAACACAAAGACTAGAATCCCCTTTTTCATGACTGCAAAGATGCGAATGAATTTCAAGAATGACCGGCTATTCGTATATGAAATTGACGTTAATCTTTACCGAAGCACTACCTTTACCTCATGCACGATCTGGAGGTTATTTACGAGGACTCGAAACTTATCGCGATTAATAAAAGATCCGGCCCTATCACCGAACGCAGCCCTTACGAGCAGGACACCGTTGAAGATGCTGTGCACGCCCACTTAAGTTTGATGAGAAAAAATCCGTTCGTAGGCGTCATACACAGACTGGACAGAGTCACGAGCGGCGTACTGCTCTTTGCTAAAAATAAAAGCACGCTGGTCGCCCTGAATAGTGCATTTGAAAGACGCCTCGTGCAAAAGACCTATCTCGCACTCACCACGACTCCGCCGAAATCTAAAAAGGGCACCTTAGAGCACCATCTCGCGGTGGATAAAAAGCAAAAAAAGGCACTCATCTACGAGCATAAAACACCAGAGAGTAAGTCTGCCCGACTAAAATACCAGGTGCTTGGTATGACCGAACAAGGAACGCTTCTCGAAGTCTCCCCAGCAACGGGAAGGTTTCATCAGATTCGTGCTCAACTCGCACATATCGGAAGCCCGATCCTCGGCGATCACAAATACGGCAGCAAGGCATCACACGCCTCTGGACAAATCTGCCTGCACGCTTTCCGACTTACTTTAAAAGGGCACATTGGAGAATTACCACAGGAGTTTGTCGCCCCACTGCCTGAACACGGAGCTTGGTTAGAGAGCAATGGACTTGTAACTTTCGACTAAATATATACTTCTTCAAAGAAGTTGGACATCAAATAAAAAATTCTATGAAAAGACTGGCAGCACTTACTTTACTAATTTCACTTAGCGCATGTGAAATGACTCCGGTATACGACTACTATTTCAGCATTAA
>CATITW010000032.1 GCA_949547975.1 Cryomorphaceae bacterium
GATAGAGCTAAAAAGAGAAGGAAATTTGTGCGCATAACACAAATATAACGCTTCTAGTAGGAGTGTTCGTCTAGTTTAACGGTTCCTCTAAAAGATCTATACACAATGAATGTGTACAATCCTACTAGCGGTGCCCCAACACTTGCCATAAGCAGCATGATGCCTAAAGTTTTCTCACTCGCAGCGCTGTTGTAGACATCCAAACTGTAGGCGGAATCTACCGTACTGCGCAAGAGCTCTGGATACAAACCCACTGCGCTTAAAACGAAAAGCAAACTCACTGTAATAGAACTAAATACGAAGGCCATCGTGTAGTTTCCCTTCACTGTTAAACGAGGAATGTTCGCGATGCTTAGTAGGGCGATCAGTGGAAGTAAAAGGAAGATGGGGTATTCTTTTAATCGGACCACTAGATGGTCCATAAACAGCAAGGTATATCCGGAGGTCATGAGGAAAAACAGGATGAACGCGATGATGGCACGCTTGACCCATAGGCCCACAAATTCATTCAAATCGCCTTCTGTTTTAAGCGCTAAATACAGCGCACCGTGCATCATAAAAAGAGCCAATGTGGTTGCTCCCACGATGAGTGCATACGGGTTGATGAAATCCCAGCCGGTGCCCACATAATCGCCTGCAGCGTTCAAAGGAATCCCCTGCAACACATTGCCCATCACTGCACCCAGTGCGAGTGCTAAAGTGGCAGAGCTGATGGCATAGGTCGTGTCCCACATCTTTCGCCACCACAACATCTTTTCCTTAGAACGGAATTCGATACTTACGGCTCTGAAAATGAGCATGGCTAAAAAGAGCATGAACGGAATGTAGAGTCCGGAGAACAGGGATGCATACACGTTTGGAAAACCGGCGAAGAGTGCTCCGCCGCCGATCACGAGCCAGACCTCATTGCCGTCCCACACCGGTCCTACTGCGTTTAAAGCGATGCGACGGTGGTCTTGGTTACGGATGAACAAATGCAAAGCACCGGCACCGAGATCGAAGCCGTCTAAGATGGCGTAGCCGGTGAATACGCCCCCGATGACTAAAAACCAGAGGGTTGGATAATCTAAACCGAAGAGGGTTTGGGTGTATATCGCTTGATAATCCATATTATTTACTGTAAAAATCTGAGGTTGCGGCTTGTTTTGGTCGGTAGTCTAGAAGCTTCTTGTCGTCCGGTCCGTGGACAATTTTCTTATTCAGCAAATAGATAAATAGGGCGAAAAGAATAGAATACAGAACTGCGAAAAGAACCAATGAAAATTTCAGTTGTTGTGCGCTCACGGCGAGCGAAAAGGCTTCTGACGTTTTTAAAAGTCCATAGACAACCCAAGGCTGGCGTCCCATCTCTGCGGCGAACCAGCCGAATTGGTTCGCAAGCTGCGGAAGTAAGGCACTCAAGACCAGGGCACGGAGCAAGAGTTTGTGGTTCCAAAGTTTGCCTCGGTAAAGCATAAACACGGCGAATAGAGAGAGACCGATCAGGGTCATACCGATGATGACCATCAGGTGGTAGAATTGGAACACAGCATTTACTTGGGTAGGACGCTCATCCTCAGGGAAGGCATTCAAACCAGGAACAGGATGTTCAAAATCGTAATCCAGCAAAAAACTGAGTCCACCGGGAATGGCAATCCCACTGACCTCTTGCGTCTCATTATTGACCCAGCCCATAAGGTACATGTCGGCAGCAGCGGTATCCGGGTAATGCCCCTCTAACGCGGCCAATTTTGCCGGTTGATTCTCCGCAACTCCTTCTGCACTGCTGTGGCCTGTGGCGAGTTGTGCCAAACTGACGATCGCGACAAAAGGAAGCGCCACTTTCAAGGCGGTTTTACTGATCTCGATGTGCTTGCCCTTGAGCAAATACCAAGCGTGGACACTCACCACGAGGAACCCTCCAGCTAGGAAGGCGCCGATCCAGGTGTGCATCAGGCGGTCGACTGACGAGGGGTTGAAGACCATCGCCCAGAAGTCGGTGATTTCGGCGCGGACCTTGAGCCCTTCACCCACGAGATGATATCCGGTGGGGGTTTGTTGCCAAGAATTGGCCACGACGATCCATACGGCGGAAAACATGGAGCCGAGCCATACACCGACGGTGGCGACAAAGTGCATGCGTTTGCTCACGCGGTTCCAACCGAAAAGCAATATCCCGAGGAAGCCACTTTCTAAAGCAAATGCGAACAGGCCTTCAGCGGCGAGTGCGGAGCCGAAGATGTCTCCTACGAATCGTGAGTACGCGGCCCAATTGGTCCCAAATTCAAATTCCATCACAATCCCTGTGGCCACACCAATCCCAAAGGTCAGTGCGAAAATCTTCGTCCAAAATCGAGCGAGGACATGGAAGACTTCCTTACCAGTGGCGAGATAACGGCCTTCGAAAAGGACCATCAATAGGCCTAAACCTATGGAAAGTGGTGGATAAATGTAATGGAACGCTACAGTGAACGCGAACTGGATACGGGCAAGAATCTCAACACTCATGATGCAGTATGTTTGAAGTACTGCAAAATTCCGTCAAGTTGCCGAATGCCTACGTGATATAAGTAACGTTTGCCCGAAGGACTTAGTCAATCACGCGACCGATCAGATCGTAATCGTGCGCTTCTACTACCTCTACTTGGCAGAAGTCACCCACCTTTAAATAGATGTCCTCCGCTGGAATAAGCACCTCGTTATCTACGTCAGGAGAATCAAACTCTGTACGTCCGACAAAATGATTGCCTTCCTTGCGATCGACAAGCACTTTAAACGTCTGTCCTACTTTCTGCTGGTTGAGCTCACCGGAGATCTCCATTTGCAAGGCCATGATCTCATCCACGCGCTGCTGCTTTACCTCCGCAGGAACATCGTCCTCGAGCTTGTAGGCATGCGTGTTTTCTTCATGCGAGTAGGCAAATACGCCCAAGCGATCAAAGCGCTGCTCCTTCACCCAGTCTAAAACCACCTGGTGGTCCTCCTCGGTTTCCCCAGGGTAACCTGCGATGAGTGTAGTACGAATGGTGATTCCAGGTACTTCCACGCGCATCTTAGCGAGCAACGCATCGGTTTTCGCCTTAGTGGTACCGCGACGCATACTTTTGAGTACAGGATCAGCGATGTGCTGCAACGGAATATCGATGTAGTGACACACCTTTGGCTCCTCACGAATCACCTGCAAAACGTCCTCAGGGAAGCCGGTTGGGAAGAGGTAGTGCAGACGAATCCACTCGATACCTTCGACTTTCACAAGCTCCTTCAATAACGCTGCGAGGCGGCGTTCTTTATAGAGATCTAAACCGTAATAGGTCAAATCTTGAGCAATCAGAATCAATTCTTTCGTCCCCTTCGCTGCCAATTTTTCCGCCTCCGTCACCAAATCTTCGATTGGCGTTGAACGGTGCTTACCGCGCATCAGCGGAATGGCACAGAAACTACAAGGACGGTCACACCCTTCTGCAATCTTCAGATAGGCAAAATGTTTCGGGGTGGTCGTCATGCGCTCCCC
>CATITW010000033.1 GCA_949547975.1 Cryomorphaceae bacterium
GGAGATCACGGTCGCGTGGTTAAGCGCGATGTAGATTCATTCAACCCAGCATTCCATACTTCTCCGCAGCCTGGAGTTTCATCTGTGCCTGCTGTTCCAGCCGGTGTAGAGAATTATACAGATTTGCCGGTGAGCCAAATGAGAAAGGTCATTGCAAAGCGTTTGAGCGAGAGCAAAAATACTGCACCGCACTTTTACATTACCATGGACATCGATATGGACAACGCGATTGCTGCCCGTAAGTCGATGAATGCTTCGGGTGACGTGAAAATCAGCTTTAATGATCTTGTGGTGAAGTCTTGTGCGCTTGCCTTGAAAAAGCATCCAGTAATCAACTCTGCTTGGTTGGGCGATCATATCCGTCAAAACGACCATGTACACATCGGTGTTGCGGTTGCGATCGAAGACGGTTTATTAGTTCCAGTACTACGTCACGCGGATCAAATGCCGTTGTCTAGTATTTCGGCTAACGTTAAAGATTTGGCGGGTAAAGCGAAAGACAAGAAACTACAGCCTTCGGATTGGGAAGGAAACACCTTCACTATTTCTAACTTAGGTATGTTTGGTGTGGAAGAATTTACTGCCATTGTAAATCCACCAGATGCTGCGATCATGGCTGTAGGAGGTATCAAGCAGGTTCCCGTAGTCAAAGACGGCGCTGTAGTACCAGGTAACGTAATGAAAGTGACCTTGAGTTGTGATCACCGAGTGATTGACGGCGCATCAGGTGCTGCATTCTTACAAACGGTGAAGGGCTTCTTGGAAAATCCAGTTACTATGTTGGTCTAATCGAAGTCCAATTTTTAAATTGACACGTACAGAGCGGCCCTTCATATTTTATGTTGGGCCGCTTTTTATTCTTCCTCTATTTCATACAAAACCAATTCTTACTCCATGAACACATCCACTCCTAAATACGCTTGGATTACTGGCGCCTCTCGAGGCATTGGGTTGTCTACCGCGCAGGAATTTTTATCCAACCACTGGAACGTAGTCGTATTAACGCGCAATATCAAGCCGTTACAACAGCTCCAACTCGAATACCCCGAACAGCTCACCTTGATTTCCTTGGATCTTTTGTCCTTTTCGAAGGCAGAATTGCCGAATCTCCCGGTAGATGTGCTCATCAATAATGCAGGGGCGCTCATCAATAAACCGATGTCTGAGATATCCATGGAGGATTTACAACGTATTTATACCATCAACGTGTTCGCTCCTTTTCAGCTCATCAATCTCCTCCGCGACCAATTCCGCCCCGATACCCACATCGTAAATATCAGTTCCGTGGGCGGCGTTCAAGGCTCCGTGAAATTTCCAGGACTTACCGCGTACAGTTCCTCCAAAGGTGCCTTGTCGATCCTCACCGAATGCCTCCAAGCTGAATTCCAAGACACAGAGCTTGCTTTTAACTGTCTTGCACTCGGCGCAGTCCAGACAGAAATGCTCCAAGAAGCATTCCCTGGATACGATGCACCCATCGCTCCAAAAGATCTTAGCCCCTATATTTTCAACTTTGCAACCAGTGCGCATCGAGTGATGAAGGGAAAAATCATTTCAGTCTCTTTGACAACTCCTTGATAATCAAGCCGGAGTTAAAAAAGTAGAAAAATATCTCTGCACACCCCTTGTAAATGTCCAAAAGACACATACATTTGCAGCCGCTTTGAAAGAAGCACGCTCTTTTATAAAACCGGATGAAATCACAACGAAATCTTTTTAGATTAGTTGTTGCAGGTGTTACGAATCGTTGTACATTTGCCGTCCCAATCGAGAGATAGGAAAAAAGAAGAAAAGTTCTTTACATATTGGTTTAAGAAACAAGGAATGCAAAAAACCTTGTCAATTATCTTTGAAGTTAATAGCTAGGAAAAAACAACACATTACAATGGAGAGTTTGATCCTGGCTCAGGATGAACGCTAGCGGCAGGCCTAACACATGCAAGTCGAGGGGTAA
>CATITW010000034.1 GCA_949547975.1 Cryomorphaceae bacterium
GTGGAGCTGGCGGGAATCGAACCCGCGTCCAAACAAGGAAGCCTGAGGCTTTCTACATGCTTAGCTTATGATTGAATTTTCGACCGATCTCTGAGCACAAGCACCCCAATCACGGCTTAGCCTCTGAACTTGAGTTAACCCGCGAGACAAGGGTTAGCTGCATTCCTGAATTTTCCACACCTCGTGATCAGTCGCCTCAGGACGGGGGCTCCTGCGAGATGTTCAGCTCCTACACCTAGTGTAGGATTAGCAAAATCGACATCCTGTCAGATTAAGCGGCCAAAGCGTAAGAATCTTCGCCAGTTATAAAAAATGAAGCGGTGTATTAACGAGCTGCCCCTTCAGCGCTCGACATGCTTACATCAACCTTCGACTTGCTGTCAAAACCAGTCAGCCCCAAGTTGTTGTTCCCATCTTGATCCCGGGGGATACAGAAGGACGGCAAAGATAGTGCTTCACGGTGTGAATTTACTGCACACCAGTAGAAAGAATAGGAGAAGGGGAATTTGTGCCCTACTTTTAGAGCTATGAAAATTGGTATTGTAAAAGAGGGCAAAGTCCCGATCGATAAAAGAGTGCCGCTGACGCCCGAGCAGTGTGCTGTTTTAAAGCAAAAATATGCGTGTGAAGTGGTCGTTCAGCCCTCCGCTATCCGAGCAATTACCGACGAGGAATACGTTGCGGCCGGTGTGTCTTTACAAGAAGATTTGACCGATTGTGACGTTCTTCTTGGCGTAAAAGAGGTGCCGGTGAGCGATCTGATCCCAGGGAAGACCTATTTTTTCTTTTCACATACCTACAAACAACAGCCGTATAATGCAAAGCTCCTCCGCACATGTGTGGAACGCAATATTCGCCTGATCGACTACGAGCTCTTGACCAAGAACGGAAGACGTGTCGTTGCCTTTGGCCGATTCGCAGGTCTTGTCGGCGCCTACAATGGTCTACGCGGTTGGGGAGAGAAGTTTGACCAATTTTCACTCACACCCGCTTTTGAATGTCACGATCTCGCCGATATGTGGTCTCAGTTCAAAGGCGTGAAATTTCCGTCCGACTTGCGCATTGTATTGACTGGGAAGGGGCGCGTAGCGAACGGCGCAGTAGAAACGCTCGAGGCAGCGGGCATTCCATCGTGCAGTCCGGAAGAATTTCTTGCCGGTGCGCCGGGTCCGGTCTGGACCCAATTGGACGCGGAGGGATACTATCGAAAATCTAACGGTGAACCCTACAGCAAGCAGGATTTATACCATGACCCAACCGATTTTGAAAGTGCATTCATGGAGTATGCCGCAGTTGCGACCATGTACATCGCCGGTCACTATTACGATGCACGTGCTCCCTATATTTTTACTCGGGAAGATGCGGCTAGTGACGCGTTCAATGTGCGGTATGTAGCAGACATCAGTTGTGACATCGACGGCCCTGTGGCTTCAACCTTGCAGCCTTCCACGATCGTAGACCCATTCTATGGATATGATCCAAAGTCTGCCACTGTGGTGGATCACAAAGCCAGCGATGCGATAGGTGTCATGGCAGTAGATAATCTTCCTTGCGAGCTCCCTCGCGATGCATCCCTTAGTTTCGGAAAAGATTTGCTGACGCACGTACTTCCCGCGCTGTTTGACGGCGATGCAGACGGTGTGCTAAGACGTGCTACAGAATGTGAGAGGGGCGCGTTAACCGAGGATTTCTCGTACCTTCAGTCCTACATCGATCTTCCTTAAACGTGTCTAAAAAAAGCGCATTACATATCAGCAAAGGCGTAGAAGATGCCCCGAGTATAAATCCGCGCCTGCGCGTACAGGGCAAATCATCTCTGGGTGCTGAAGAGTTATTGGCAGGCATTCGCTCTGGTGATTTGGCTGCTTTGGCTCGAGGGATCACCTTGGTGGAAAGTAGTGCGGTTAAAGACCGTGAACAAGCCCGCGTGCTCTTGAGCGGAGCCCTTAAGTTTTCCGGAAACGCCTTGCGTATCGGCGTAAGTGGTGTGCCAGGCGTTGGAAAAAGTACATTTTTAGAGCATTACGGTGTGCGCTTGCTTGAACGGGAGCCTGAGGCGCGTGTTGCAGTGCTTGCTGTCGACCCTTCAAGTTCAAAGAACCACGGATCCATCTTGGGGGATAAAACTCGTATGGTAGATCTAGGAAAGCACCCGCGCGCATTTATTCGGCCCTCAGCTTCGGGTGGTGCCTTGGGCGGTGTTGCCCGTGCGACGAAAGAAGCCATGATTTTATGCGAAGCTGCTGGATTTACACATGTATTTGTGGAAACGGTAGGTGTAGGACAGAGCGAAACGTTGGTGGCGCAGCTGGTGGATTGTTTCCTGTTTTTAGCGATGCCCGGAACAGGGGATGAGCTGCAGGGCATCAAAAAAGGCATCATGGAAATGGCGGACGTCATCGCTATGAATAAGAGTGAAGGTCAGCGGCGCGCAGCGGCAGAGCGCAGTGCCTTGGAGATCAAACGAGCGCTTCAGCTGTTCGTCAAAGGGCACGAGGAGTGGATCACTCCGGTTACGCTGATTTCTGGTTTAGAAGGGGAGGGCTTTGAGGAATTGGCCCAAGATCTCGAACGCTATGAAAGGCACCA
>CATITW010000035.1 GCA_949547975.1 Cryomorphaceae bacterium
CTTGGCGTCCATTGCACAAACTGACGGTAGGTCAATGAGGGCAAACTTGCATCTCGAGAAGTGCCTCCCGCGCGGTAGTAGTTGGCGTCTAAGGTCGTGGCGGTAAATTCACCCGTACGGCGGTATTGAAGGGTGATTTGGTCGTAGGTATTGGTATCGCGAAGATCGATCGCATTTAAGGTATCTGTGTAACTCTGCCACTCGCGGCCTGCAAATACGGTGAGCTTATTTTTGCGTTTTTCCCAAGTGTATTTCGCACGCAAGGACCTGTCTTCGAGAAGACTTGGGATGGGCGCGTTGAGAATACTACCCCGATTAAATTTCTCGCCCGAGGTGTACCATACATCGCTTGACCAAGAGGAACGTCGAAAGTCGCCCTGGTAACGTTGCATGAAGTTTAATTGGCTATAGGCCATGCCCTCCATTTGTAAGCGCTGATTACCAAGGGTGTAGGGATACACATTATCCGACTGCTGGGTGAAGAGGTAACTGCGGTAGTTGACTTTTCCAAAATGTCCGCCGTTCAGAACGCCGATGCCCAAACCGCCGATATTATCTGTAGAGAGCAGCGTGGTGAATTCGCGCTTACCGCTGGCTTCGAGACTGAGGTTCAGTGCGCCAGAAATTGCATTTGTTCCAGTGGCGCCCGCGGCTGATCCTTCTAAAATGGCGTTGCTTTCCAACAATGCTGCAGGAACGAGACTGAGGTCCAATACTCCTGAAGCGCTGCTCCCGATGTCGATACCGTCCCACAATACTGCGGATTGGGCCGGGTTTGCACCGCCAAAATTGGACGTAACTACAGAGCCTGGCGCATATTGCCGAAGCTGGTAGCGAGCGTCTTTGGTTAAATAATCGGCTGCGGAGCGCACCAGCAACTGCAATGAATCTGCAGCCGTTCTTTCGTCATCGACCCTGAGATAGCGGTCGACAACAGTCGTCGTGCGTAATGTATCTGTAGACTGCGCCGTCGCAAATAGCGATACCAGCAACAGCCCCAGCGATGTGAGTTGTTTCATAATTCAGGCAAACGCTTGACCCAGAGCGTACAATTCGTTCCTTCTACCTATGGCAAGTCTTCTGGCTCTTCACTCCCGCCGCTCACCTTCCCGCCTTTGACAGTGGTATTTTCGAACAACGCTCCATATGAATTACAGCTGCTGGCACAGCCCCGGACTTCAACCGGGTTCCTTTTTATCCCTCGCTTCCACGAAAGGACCATAAGCAGTACAAATATACCCTATTCTCTATCTGTAAATACAGAGAGGGCACTATTATATGCAGATTCGATCATTAAAGGATCTAACTCGTGCGCATATGCTGAGGACTCCAATGCAGTTAGTACTTTTTCGGTTGGCATATTCCCGATCAAGGCGTCTGAAGCGAATGGGCAACCGCCAAAACCGCGTAGGGCCGTATCTATGCGACGGCAACCGGCTTCTATCGCAGCACTCGCTTTGGCTGACGCCTCTTCATAGGTACTGTGCATGTGCGCGCCCCAAGGCAGTGTGCACTGCTCCTCCATAGTTTTACACAGTGCTGTGACTTTCTCTAAGGTGCCTTGCCCGGTCGTATCTGACAAAGAAATAAGATCCGCACCGCAGTCTACGGCTTGAGACAAGCGCTCCAAAACCAGGTCTACGTTGTAGGCTTCCTCATAAGGATTGCCGAACGCCATGCTTAAGTAAACGACGAGTTCTACCCCGTGTGCATCTGCCAAATCCTTTACGCGTTTTAAGTCATCGATGGCACCGGGAATATCTTTTCTAGAATTGCGCTGTTGAAAAACTTCGCTAACGCTAAAGGGATAGCCCCAAGCATCTATGCAGTCAAATTCTGTAGCTCGGCGCGCTCCTCCTTCACTCGCCACAATGGACAATAGCTTGGTTGAACTCTGTTCACGCTCTACAGCTAGCGCCGAAAAGAGCGCTTTTGCATCCGCCATTTGCGGCATGGCACGGGGAGACACAAAACTTCCGGCGTCGATGGTATGAAAGCCACAGCGCATCAGCGTTTGAATGTGCTGAATCTTTTCTGAGGTGGGTATAAAGTCGTGAAATCCTTGCCAAGCGTCGCGGGGACACTCTACAATATCGATGGTGGTCATTGGGTTCTTGGGTAAAAGGTTCTACCCGTGAA
>CATITW010000036.1 GCA_949547975.1 Cryomorphaceae bacterium
AGTTTGACCAGTGATGCTATCGGATACGGCTTGACCAACCACTCCACTTTGTCCAAACCGTCGAGCTCTGCAAGGTGCTCGCTGCGTTCATAGCCGCTGGTGATCACAAAATAGGTATCCACGAAGGCTTCCTCGCCGATGCAGTAGCGCAACACTTCGGTGCCTTTGCCGTCGCCTAAGGAGAAATCCGAGACCACAGCATTCCAGTCTTGACGCTCTTTCAGCGCTGCTAACGCTTCACGTACTCCCTGAACTAGCGCAGCCTCAAAGCCGAGCATTCCCATCATTTCTAGCATGGTTTGACCAAGTCCAGGATCGTCTTCGATAATCAGTACGCGTTTAGACATCTTTTCAGTAGGGTATCGTATAGTTCTATCGCCTTGGCTTCAAGCGCACTGCTCACACCGGTTACGGGCCGCTCTTCTTTTTCAAAGACAGAAACGTCTTCTAGGTCGAGCTGAACATCGGTCGCTTGGACCACCGCTTCTAGTGTACGCTTCGGTGCTTTGACGAAAGCTTCATAGTGAATCAAAGATAGCCCTTCTAAGTTCTTGAGTCTAGAGTAATAGGCGATCCATTGAGCTACCCAGTAGTCGATGTGTCCAATTTCTTCTTCGGAGCCCACACCCTCACCACCTTCTAGCGAAAAAGGCCGTTGCCCATTTCCGAACTCGTGGTGTCCTAGCCAATCCATATAAGTTAAAATAAACGGATCTTCCTGTTGCTCCTTTACGAACTTTTGGTGCTGTGCCAGCAGACTTTTCGCATGTTGCAGCGGATTTCTGAGCATCACCAGCACCTTAAGATCAGGATTCAGCGCCACGAGCGAAGCCAAACGAGTTATTGCGTTGTTGTTCTTCGCCAGATAGATTTCCCCCGGCTTGCAAATACTGTCGGCATAACGGCGGTACAGCATGTTCTCCTCCTCGGTGAGTGTATGTTCGTTCACGGAATGCTCCGTGATGTAGCTGTCGTTTTTAAGCACTTTGAAGAAGTATTCCTCGAGCGCTTCGACACTAGCAAGGCCTACTTTTACGCCATCGCCGTGCGCACGTTCTTTGGTCTCCTCACGCTTCGGCTTGTAGATCTTACTCCAGAGCTTAGGTCCGAGTAGCAGCGGCATGTTACTGTAGTCTAACGAGGCAAAAGGACCGCGTTTTTCAACTTCTTTGGTCAGTGCGGTGGTACCTGCGCGCGCGAGTCCAGTGATGAGTACACGCGTGGTGGTATCGGTCTGAACGGGGGATTCGACCCCTTTGATCTGACGCTTTAAGAGCTTGCGTCCGAGGTGGTAGTGGTCGAGAACGAGGTGGTGAAAGAGCTGCGCCATGTCTCCATAATCGCTGGTTTGTTTCTTCGGCAGGAAGAACGGGGGCAGGGACCCTAAGCCCAAAAGAACCATGGAAAGGGTACTGCCTATTTCCGGCCATTCGAAATAGACGGGAGCTGCAGAAGCGATCACCACGGCGATCAGTACAACCAGAAGGAATTTACCGAGCACATGCAGCAGGCTGCCTACGGTTTTAAATACTTGACCGTTCACCGCCTCAAATTTCGCGTCCTCGTCGAGGTCAGAAACCAGCAGATCGAGCAGCGCAACACTGCGTTTGGCAAGAATAAAAAACGGGGACTTGATCCAAAGGATACCAAAGGCTAAGAGCAGTCCGGCCACAACGGGAGCGGCATATGCGAGGTAGAGGTTCACGGGGTAGGGGCCTTATTTCTTGCGAGTAGCACGCTTGATGCGGTACCAGATCAGGTAGCCGAAAGAGGCCACGATGAGCAATAAAACGAGCGCGATAAGGATACCAGCGCCTACGCCTAGTCCAGGTCCGATGTACAAAAGAGGTGTTGTCATGTTCTGTTAGTTTGTGTAAAATCGTGTCCAATTAGGAATCTCAACGTATTCCTCACTGCCAAAATAGTTCAATCCGTCGCGGTATACGAGGGTTTCTCCATCAAAGATATAGATGCAAAATCTATTCTGCGCTTCCACCGCAACGAGCCCATTCTTCAAATGTTGCTGCAGCCCTTCGGTCGAAGTATAGATCTTCTCGCGCTGCATGTAGCCGGTCAAATCAAAATCCACGCGTTCTCCGCTCAGGTCAAAGGCCGCAGTATGGCTGTAGGTTCCCATATGCTCTGAGGCATCCACGGCGATCTCATCGGCAAACAGCGAAGGCGAGTTGTTGTTAAAGCAAACCACGAGCGAGTCTCCCAAAAGGTCCACATCGTGCTGCGAGGAAAGCCCTTGGTTGAACACATGCAACACCTCCA
>CATITW010000037.1 GCA_949547975.1 Cryomorphaceae bacterium
CGTAATTGGTCAAAAAGGAAAAAGTTGAAGGTGTCGATGAAGAAACTTCGGACAATGGTATCTCCCCAATGCCCGTTCGGCTGCTCTAAAAGTAGCGCATTTCGAAAACCCATGTGGTCCCGGAAATACGCCAAGGTGTCTTCTGTGGTCTCCCCACCGATCATTGTGGCCAATTCCTGGTACAACAATCGAGCGCGACCGATGTGATCGAGCGCAGTGTTAATAATCGCGATATCTTGCTCAAGCACAGGTCCTTTCGAACACCAATCGCTGAGCTGCTGCCCAAGAATTAGGGCATCGTCTGCAAGAAAAAAGAAGTACTCCTGGAGCGCCTCTTCGGATGTAAATTCAGTCTTTACACCATTTAACCAACCTCCTGCCATGACTTACATGTGCTCGACATCGTCTGGGATGTCATAAAAAGTGGGGTGGCGGTAGACTTTATCGTCACTTGGGGTGAACAGTGGATCTTTTTCATCCGGCGCACTCGCAGTTACGGCTTCAGAAGGGACAACCCAGATGCTGATGCCTTCGGAGCGGCGCGTGTATACATCTCTGGCATTTTTAAGTGCCATATCCGCATCGGGCGCATGTAAGCTGCCGACATGCTTGTGGGAAAGGCCGTTCTTGCTACGAAGAAAGACTTCCCATAATTTCCAATTTGCTGTACTCATGGTGGTTCTTTTCAGGTGGTCTAGGTGGATTATGCTGCTGAAGATTCAGACTTTTTACGTGCGGCTTGTTTTGCAGCAAATGCGGTAGCGGCCTCGCGTACCCAAGCACCGTCTTCGTGTGCTTTCACATGATTTGCGATGCGTTCTTTGTTGCATGGACCGTTTCCTTTGATCACGTCATAGAATTCGTTCCAATTGATCTCACCAAAGTCGTAGCTACCGCGCTCCTCATTCCACTTCAAATCTGCATCTGGAATGGTAAGTCCGAGGTATTCTGCTTGCGGAACCGTTTTATCGATAAATTCTTGACGAAGCGTGTCGTTCGACTTACGCTTGATCTTCCATTTCATGCTCTGCTCAGAGTTCGGAGAGTTGTCGTCTGAAGGACCAAACATCATAAGTGAAGGCCACCACCAGCGGTTCAAGCTTTCTTGAGCCATCGCTTTTTGTTCGGGCGTTCCTTGGGCCAATTTCATCACGACTTCGTACCCCTGACGTTGGTGGAAACTTTCTTCTTTACAGATCTTCACCATCGCACGAGCGTACGGCCCGTAAGAAGTTCTGGTCAGCATTACTTGGTTCTGGATAGCAGCGCCATCAACCAACCAGCCGATCGTTCCCATGTCTGCCCAAGAAGGCGTCGGGTAGTTAAAAATAGAGCTGTATTTTGCTTTTCCACTTTGCAAATCGGAGATCATTTTCTCGCGTGGTTCGCCCAAAGTTTCTGCGGCAGAGTACAAATACAGTCCGTGTCCGGCTTCGTCTTGCACCTTCGCTAAAAGGATAAGTTTGGCACGAAGCGATGGAGCTCTAGTGATCCAATTCGCTTCTGGTTGCATCCCAATGATCTCACTATGAGCGTGTTGAGAAATTTGGCGGATTAGGGTCTTGCGGTATTTTTCAGGCATCCAATTCTTAGGTTCCACCTTGTTCTCGGCGTCTACAAAAGCTTGAAACTGTTCCTCTAATGATACGTTTGTTCCCATGTCTCTGTGTATTTGGTTGCTTACAAAGTTAAAACACAACACGCGATCTTGTGTCATGGTTTAAAAATGAGGGCTACCTTTACCATTCAAAATCAGAAGCATGCTAAAGTTTTTCGGAAAAAAGAAAAAAGAAAAGGCGTCATTAATGGCCCCTGCAGTGAAAGCTGTGGATACAAAATTTTATCCGTTGACCATCAAAGAAGTGCGTCGCGAGACTGCGGATGCGGTCAGCATATCCTTTGATGTACCGACAGAACACCTCGATAAATTCACTTTTTTACCAGGTCAATACCTCACGTTGAAAACGCAAATAAGCGGCTCAGAGGTTCGCCGTTCGTATTCGATCTGCGCGGCGCCAAGCGACGGCGAATTGCGCGTTGCAGTTAAGGAGATCGAAGGTGGTGTATTCTCCACACATGCAAACCGCATACTCAACGCGGGTGATGTGCTCGAGAGCATGCCGCCGATGGGTAACTTTAAGTGGGAACCAACCACTGAGGATCCGCACGTGGTAGGCTGGGCAGCAGGTTCAGGAATCACACCTATTCTGTCGATCGCAAAGACGGTATTGGAAGCCTCTGCAAATAGCACATTCACCTTGTTCTACGGAAACAAGAACAGCAACAGTATCATCTTCAAGAGTGAGCTGGAAGATTTGAAAAACACCTATGTAGATCGTTTAGAAGTGCACCACATTTTGAGCCGTGAGGACCAAGGAAGTGACACTACGAAGGGTCGTATTGATGGAGATAAAGTAGTTGCTTTTAACGAGAAATTCTTCGATGTAGCAACGACCACTGGACACTTTTTATGTGGCCCACTAGGAATGATCGAAAGCGTTACTGAGACGTTGGAGAAATTGGGCACAGAGAAAAGTAAGATTCATTTTGAGCTTTTTAATACGACCGCGGCTAGCGATGCAAAATCGGCGGCAGCTTCGTCGGCTTCGAGCAGTTCAAACAGCGCGGTAACGGTAGTTTTGGACGGCGAGGAAACGCACTTTGAGATGAAAGGCAAGGAATTCATTCTAGATGCGGCTTTGGATGCAGGAGCGGATGTTCCTTACGCCTGTAAAGGTGCCGTGTGTTGTACGTGCCGTGCGAAAGTGATTGAGGGATCTGCAGAGATGGTCATGAACTATGCACTCGTAGACGAGGAGGTTAAAGACGGCTATATTTTAACGTGTCAGGCACATGCCACAAGTGATACACTAGTGGTGAGTTTCGATGAGTAAGAAGAGTCCAAGAAGCGGTGGTGTCAGTGATGAACCGGGACCTTCGTTTCACCCGAAAAAAGACAAAAACGCCAAGGAGTACAACCTGGGCAAGGGTGCTAAAAAACGCATGAATAAAGCCAAGAAACATAAGTCTGGCCCTACCAAACGCAAATAAAAATAAAGCCCGAGTTGCAATATGCAGCTCGGGCTTTTTGTTGAGGGGGGTCAAAAGCGGAACAGGTTCCGCATCGAACGTTAGTTCTTTTCCCAGGTATTATTTTCTAGGTGGATATCCAGCAAGCGTAGGGATGGATCAATCTCCACTTTGGTGATGATGCGCCCATCGCTTGGGAGCTTCAGTTCATAGGTGGGGTGTGTCCATGGCCAAGCCTCGGCCACGTTCATAGTAAGCGTTCTTTTCGAACCGTACATACTTAGAAGGGGGATGTTGTAATAAACCGCGGGTCCATCTTGGTAAGTGATCTTTAGATCGATTGGCATCGGGAATTTTCCGACGCGCTCTAGGGTGATCGAGTTTCCATTCATTACAGATTTCACCTCAGAAATGCCATAGTCTATGGACTTTACTTGGTCTTTGTAATAGCTGAGGTACCAATCTAATTCCAAGCCGCTTTCGCGTTCCATGATGCGGATGAAATCGTAGGGATCTGGGTGTTTGAACTGCCAAGCATTCCAGTAGCGCTTCATCCCACGAGCGAAGGCCTCGTCCCCGACCACGTATTCCAGCATGTTTAGAAAGAGCGCTCCAGCACTGTAGCTGTTGATCCCGTAGACCATGTTGTAGTTAAAGTGATCCGCCGGTGTCGATAGTGGCTCTCTAAGCCCTGCCGTGTCCAGATAGACATAGTTGCGGTAAGCGCCGCGGTGTGGGTTTTCTTCTCCGCGTTCGAACAATACGTTCATGCACTCTTCTTCCGCGTAAGAGGTAAAGCCTTCGTCCATCCACGGGTGGAGGGCTTCGTTTGTTCCAATCACTCCGTAATACCAGTTGTGGGTTGCCTCGTGAATAAACAGGCCGGTAAAACCTTCAAAGTCGTCCCCGCCGCCGAGAATCATGGTACACATCGGGTATTCCATACCGCCGTCACCTCCTTGAATGATGGAGAATTGATCGTACGGATATTTACCGAAATGGGCCGCCATAAAATCAAAGTAACCTTGCAGATAGCCTTGCTGAAGTCGTTCCCAATTTTCAACGTTTGCCGTCTGTGGATCGTAGAACAAATGCACCATCGGGCC
>CATITW010000038.1 GCA_949547975.1 Cryomorphaceae bacterium
CTGCTTGAAAAAGGAGTCATGGTGATGCTCACAGGTTCCAAGTTTTTCCAAGCACCTCCGTTTTGTGCCGCCATGCTGGTTCCACGTAAATGGAGCGAGCGTTTGAGTGAGGTAGATGCTTCAGTCATCGCGCCTTACGGAAAGCTCTTCAGTGCCTACGACATTCCATTCTTTATGCAGAACATGCGCGATCAGTTGCCTGCTCGTGAGAACAAGGCCTTGCGTTTGCGCTGGGAGATTGCCCTCGATGAAATGGAGGCTTACAGCTACTGGTCCACGAAAGAAACAGATGACATCATCACGCGCTGGGCAACCGGCGTGATGAGTAGATTAGAGACGTCTGCGCACTTCAAGCTTATGCCCGATCAGCTTAAGACGAACATGTCGATCATAAGTTTCCAGGTTTGGGTCGGAGATGTGGCCTTAGATAACGCGCAACTCAAGGCGCTTTTCAAAGCCATCACTACATCCACCCACGAAGGATTCGAAGGTGGATTTAATAAGGTCTTCTTCGGACAGCCGGTGCAATACGGATCGAAAAGTTTCATTCGCTTAGCGATCGGCGCTTACACCGTACGTGCATTTTTGGAAAAAGACGCTGTGGATTTGCACAACGACTACCGTGTGATTGAAATCATCGAAGAGAACGCACAAAAAATGTTTGGCTAAGCCGCACTCTTGGATACGACCACTGACATAGCAAACGCACTAGGACAACTTTTGCCCAATCTTCGTGAAGAAGACACGAGTGTCTTAGTCGCCCATCTGCCCCGACTTAAGGCACGCTTAGAGGTGTTGACTGCTGCATTCCCTAGGGGTACACAACACAGCGTCGCCATCAAAACGAATCCGCATCCTGGAATGCTTCGACAACTCGTCGAATGGGGGTATGGTTTGGAAGCCGCTTCGATCGAAGAGGTAGAACGCGCCTTGGATGCAGGGTGTGCACCGGAAAAAATCGTGTTTGATTCTCCTGTGAAAACGCGCCGCGAGATCCGTCAAGTGGTCGGGCAGAAGGACCTTTTGTTGAACGTAAATTCTTTGGGAGAGCTCGAACGTTATCCTGCTGAGGTAGATTGCTGCCTCGGGATCCGAGTGAATCCCCAGGTCCATACCGGCGCTCCTGAGATGTTTGACGTGAGTAAAAATGAGAGTAAGTTCGGTGTGGCCATTGCAGACCGAGAAGACATCATTCAAGCGGCACTACAGTATCCGGTGCGCGCCTTGCACATGCACAGCGGTTCGCAAATGAAAGATCTTCAGGTGCAGCGCGGGGCCTTAGAAACACTGCGAGATTTAGCGCTAGCAATCAATGAAAAATCTCCTGGAAAAATTTCTGTTTTAGATATCGGGGGAGGACTTCCCACGGAGTCCATTCAAGGGGTTTCGAAAATGGAGGCCTACGGAGCGATCGTTTCGGAAGTATTTGCGGGGCATGAGTTTTTACTGGTTACCGAGTTTGGCCAGTGGGTACATGCCGAAGCAGGTTTTGCGGCAACGCAGATCGAATACCGCGTGGACCCAGGAAGGCTGTTTATTCATTTAGGAGCCGATTTTTTCATGCGTGATGCCTATACCACAGCGCGTGCATTTCCGCTTTTGGCGTATTCAAAGCGTGCAGAATTGCTGCAAGGTGCTTCTGAAAAATTTGATCTAGCAGGACCTTTGTGCTTTGCTGGCGACTACCTCGCGCATGGCGCTGAACTCCCCGGAAACATTGGTGAAGGGGACTGGCTCGTGATCGATGAGACGGGCGCAAATACCTATGCATTGTGGTCCAGACATTGCTCTCGAACGGTTCCGGCAGTTTGGGCGTGGGACGGTGAAAATATCGCTCGCTGGAGCGAACGAAAAAGAATTGATTTTTAATCTTATTTTTGGGATTCAACCCTTTTGTACATGAAGAAGTTCCTTCTCTTACTATTTGCCCTCTGCAGCACCGCGATTTCCGCACAGGTGATGACGGTTTCTGTTCCACAGGACCAATTCTCTGTTTGCCCCACCGAGATCGTGGATGTGACCGCAGCGCGCACGACGCCAGCGAATAACAGCATCTCTTTAAACGGGAGCTCACAGTATTTTGAAATTCCGGCAGATCCTGCGCTGAACTTTGGAACCACGAGTTTTTCGATCGAGTTCTGGGTCAATCTGAACACTTCTTCGGGCATCACCTACCTCGCCAGCAATAGAAACCTGCTCGGTCAAGGCTGGGCCATCTATGTTGATGCGAGCGGTTTTGTAGGCTTCGGTGTTCGCGACGGAACGGGCGCTTTTGATGTAGTGACTGGAACGATCAGCTCGATCAACGATGCGGCATGGCACCATGTTGCAGTGACTTGGGACCGTGGATCGAACGATGCGATCATTTACGTAGACGGCGGTTTTGAGATTTCTGACATTCTTGCTGTAGGCGACGTGGGTACTACTTCTCCCATCACTTTAGGATACGGTGTGAGCCCATTTACAGGTGCACCAACGTACGTAAACGGCGACTTCGACGAGTTTAGAATGTGGTCGGGCGTGCGCTCAAGCGGAGACTTGCAGACGTTTAATTCAGCACATTTGAATCCTACATCCTTCCCGGATCTTGTGGCCAATTTTGACTTCAACGAAGTGACCAGCACGGACGGTTGGTACGATTGTGCCGGTGGACTTACTGTTCCAAGTGTAGGGAATTCCCCTTCGATCAACACCAACGGTGGACCACTAATGACCTTTAATTTCGCCTTTTCGTGGGACGTTTTAGTTAGCGGTAATACGCAAGCTGGTGCGAACTTTCAAGGCTTCTTCGACGAGTCGGATACGCTCCTTGTACGTGCTGGGTACTGTAAATACGAGTCTATAGATACCGTATTTGTGACTGCGTTAGATTGCGATACGTTAACGGATCCTCGTGACGTGGCAGCGGTTTTCGCCCCTTCTGCGTTCACACCAAACGGCGATACCAAGAACGATTACTACATCGTTAAAGCGAACGCAATCACCTATTTTGAAATGCAGGTCTACAATAGACTAGGCAATATCTTATTCTACTCGAAAGACATCAACACAGGTTGGGACGGTACTTTCGAGGACCAGCGCGCTTACGAAGGCGTGTATGTTGCGAAGATCATCTTCCGCGATGTAGAGGGGAATGAATTTGTAAAGTACCAGCAGTTCTCGCTGATGCGATAGTTGCCCTCTGGCGCAAAGGATTCGCCTTGAAAATGACATATGCCCTGCTGCCTTTTAGGTGACAGGGCTTCTTTTTTGGGGATTATTTCCGGGTCCAGATGGTGGAGCGCCCAAGCCAAGTTAGCCCAAGCACATAGCCCTTAAAGTACAACGAGCCGTCCTTTTGCAACTCGCAATAGCAGTCGTAGGTTTTGCCTACCTCTGGATCGTAGATGATGCCGTTTTGCCATTGCTGGTCCTTTTCGTTCCAGGTGAGGTCTTTGAGGATGACCATATCCATCAATGGAGTGGTGCGCTGCTCGGCATTCGGATGAAATTCATCGGTTCGTGGGGAAGAGCCGTCGCTGTTGGTCGTGCGCTCAAGCCAAATAATCTTGCCGAAATAGCGGCCGTCCTGTTCGTAGACTTCGAGTTTGGAGGTTTTCTCTTGGTTGAACCACTGGCCTGTGATTTCATGCTGCGCATAGGCGCTGAAACTGGAGAGCAATAGACTGGCGGCAAGAAGTAACGTTCGCATAGCAGAGAAGGACGGCAGGTTTAGTGCTCGTCTTTTTGTTTGCGTGCTCCGGAGATGCTCGCGTTGAGTTCGAAGCCGATGATCAGACCGAATGAATTGACATAAATCCAAAGCAGCATGATCAGCAGGGTTCCGATGGAGCCGTAGAATTTATTGTAGGTCGAGAAATTTTCAACGTAAAACCCGAAGGCTTGCGACGAAGTGATGATGAGAATGGTCGCAAGAATGCTTCCTGGAGAGATAAAACGCCAATTTCGTGTACGGACCGGCCCGTAGTTATACACCAGTGAAATTCCAAGTAAAATCGCGATCAGCAGCACCCCTAGACGCACCCAGTAGATAAGCTCAGTCGCATATTCGCTCAAATAGCCTAGGTCGATCAGCCAGCTCGTAAATCCTTGGGAAAAGATCAGCGCAACGATGGCAATCATGATAAGAACCGTCAAGCCGATCGTCAGTAGAAGCGCACTGAAGTACTGCAGCCAAAAGTTTTTGACGTTAATGTTGTGGTAGCTGATGCCCAGGTTTGAAATCAAACTCAGCGTTCCGTTCGTTGCGAAGACGAGTGCTGCGGCAAAGGTTACGGACAAAAGTCCCCCTCTTTTAATGGTGAGAATATCGCTGATCGCATCAAAGGCCATGTCGTGCGTACTGGGCGGCAGCACATCAGCAAGTACTTTGAAGAGTTCGTCTTGAAATGCATCGAGCGGCAAGTACGCAATCAAGGTGAAAATAAAGATGATCCCTGGGAATAGGGCCAAAAAGAAGCTGAAGCTGACAGACCCTGCTCTGGTAGAGATGGCGCCTTCATAAATGCCTTTCACAAAAAAGCTCAATACGTCCCACAGGCTCAATCCGTCGAAGAGCGGCGGTTTGATCTTGCTGAGTACAATCTCCAGCGTATTGCGGATACGTAAAAGGATCGCTTTCATGAATTATCGGGCTTTAAGGCTCATGTCTAAACTCTTGATGTGGTGGGTGAGTGCA
>CATITW010000039.1 GCA_949547975.1 Cryomorphaceae bacterium
AAAAGCACCTACGCCTCTCAACGTAAGTGCTTGATTTTCAGTGGGCCCAGCAGGGCTCGAACCTGCGACCACCTGATTATGAGTCAGGTGCTCTAACCAACTGAGCTATGAGCCCGGGAGGGCAAATGTAGGGCAGAAGTGCTATTCAAAACAACAATCCACACTCAAAACAATGGCTGTTAATAAAAGGTACGTTGTCCGGTATACGTCCTAGTCCATACTTAGCTAGATACAAGGAGGAATAAGTACATTCACAGCATGAATCATCCAAAGGTCTTTTCCCTACTTTCAGCGGCTGTGCTGAGTCTTTCGACCCTGTGCGGTATTGCGCAGAACGCACCTGTTGACTTTGAACCCAGCGGACATGGAGCGACCTGGTCGTGGCGCGTTTTCGAAAATGACGACAACCCCCCACTTACTGTAGTGCCGAATCCAGATACTACTGGGGTAAACACAAGTCCAAATGTTGCACTGTTTAATGCTCGAGTGGGAGGAGCACCATTTGCCGGTGTGGAATCCACTCATGGGATCGACATAGGTAGTTGGACCATCACAAATGCAAACAGTACGATTCGTATCATGGTACACAAAAGTGTGATCAGTGATGTGGGCATAAAATTGGTTCGTAATGACAATTGGTCACTTGGAGAAATCAAAAAAGCGAACACCGTGATCAACGAGTGGGAACAAATCACCTTTGACTTTAGTGCGCACCTTGGAAATACCTACGATCAGATCGTCATCTTTCCAGATTTTGGAGGGCGAAGTAGTGACCGTTTGATCTATATCGACAATATCTATGGAGAGCAGTACATCGCGCCTCCACCTCCACCACCCGCTCCAGACAGCGCAACGATGGTCCTCCCAAATTTCTTTAGCCCAAACAGCGATGGCGTAAACGACGCGTTTCAACCGCGCATGCAACACGCTGACTGGACCTCATGGAGCGTTTATAACCGATGGGGAGTACTCGTTTTTAGCACCGAAGACCTCGGTGCATCCTGGAACGGTCGTGTGCAAGGGAATCTAGCAGCACCTGGCGTTTATTTCGTTACCGCTCGATGTGGGTCGAACGAAGTGGGGAATACCGTGGAACTGCGCGGAGCGATTCACCTTTTCGACTAAATCGACTTTTGTCACGGCACCCGCGATTTCAGCTTGTATCTTTGAGCAAACCCTTTATTCCAACCTGAGGTTATGATCAAGCAAATTTGGTTCGATTTTGGCAATATTTTCATCCCCATCTACCCGGAACGTACGCGGAAAGCGTTCGATGCGCGAGGCGTCCAGCTTACCGAAGAAGGGCTCAAAGCACTAAACGAACGTTATGAGGTGGGAGCGCTGAGCACTCAAGAATTTTTGCAAGATATCGCCACCACCTGTTCACATTTACAAAGTTCGATGGCCGTAGCCCATGGCTGGAATGAACTGCTAGGCAAACTTCAGGACCGCACGCTGTTTCTGAAAAAGCTCGCTCGTACCTATGAGCTTTGCTTGGTGAGTAACACGAATGAGGCGCACATAAAACACATCAAAAAAGAGTCAGGGCCCTTCCTTTGGAATGCCTTCGTAGAAAAATTTGAAGCACTGTTTTTGTCGTACGAAATTGGCCACAGAAAGCCAGACAGCAGTTATTTTGAATATGTGCTAAAACACATGGACGCGAAACCCGAAGAAGTCTTGTTCATCGACGACTCGAGCGTAAATATCGAAGCTGCAGCGGCTTTAGGAATCCACACTTGGCAGTTCAACGCTCAAGAAGGGAATATCACAAGAGAATTACCCCCGGTCTTGGCAAAGCTCAATCAGCGTACCACCAGTACCCTTGGGGTGTAGAAAGCACACCCATTTTCCATCGGCACCTTGTTTTGGCGTTTCATTCAGAAGTACGAATCCCTCTTGCTGCAAACGCGCCATCTCGCCCTGAATATCATCTACGGCGTACGCCACATGATGCAAGCCCTCGCCACGTTTTTCAATAAACTTTGCGATGGGACTCTCCAGATTTGTCGCTTCTAACAACTCAATTTTATTCGGACCTGCCTTAAAAAAACTAGTCCGTACACCTTCACTTTCCACGGCCTCCTCTTTGTACGGAGGCACACCTAATATTTTCGTATACAAGGCGTTACCCTCTTCCAAAGAGCGTACCGCGATGCCTAAATGTTCAATCTTCGTCAGTCTAGAATCCATCGTATTACACTTCTAAATTTCCTAATGCCACGAGCGCCGCATATTTTCCTTGCTGCGACATCAGTGCCGCGTGAGTCCCTTGTTCTAAAACGCGCCCGCCTTCCACATACACAATCTGATCCGCATGTTGAACCGTGCTCAAACGGTGCGCAACGACCACGGTAGTTCTACCTTCCATCAAGCCGTCTAGAGCGCGCTGTACGCGCAGTTCACTTTCATTATCCAAAGCTGCGGTCGCTTCATCTAGCAGCAACAACTTCGGATCCGCGTAAAAGGCACGGGCGATGCACAAGCGCTGGCGCTGACCACCGCTCAGTTTCGAGCCACTTTCACCGATCATCGCATCGACCCCCATTTCCGCCACAAAATCCATGCATTGTGCAGCATCGAGCGCCGCCGCGACCCGGCTCATATCCGGGTCCAACTGCAAACTGACATTAAAAGCAACGGTATCGTTAAACAACATCGCGTGCTGGGGAACCCAACCACAACTTCGGCGAAAGGCGCCTATTTCCCAATCCTTGATGTCCGAACCGTCTAAGGTCAAACGTCCTTCTTTAGGCACATCAAAGCGTGCCATCAGATGCAACAGGGTGCTCTTCCCTCCGCCCGAAGGCCCTACTAATGCGGTGGTTTTACCCGGTAAAATTTCAAGCTGTATCCCATGCAACACATCGCGCTGACCGTCATAGCTAAAGCGCACATTCTCAAATGC
>CATITW010000040.1 GCA_949547975.1 Cryomorphaceae bacterium
CACTGCCGTCTTCTTCCTTATTTTTCTATATTCACTCACAGAACTAGATAAACCAGCAGTTATGAAGAAGGTCTACACCCTCATTTTCACACTTTTTTTAGGCCTTGGCGCTTACTCGCAATCGAACAACGCACTGCACTTTGACGGCGTGGATGACTATGTAGCCACAACCTCTGGTGCGATCACCGGCTCAAAGTCAAGAACAGTAGAAGCTTGGATTCGTACCGACGCGAACGCCAATCCGTCCAACAACGGGTCACAAAAAATCATCGTCGACATGGGAGCTACCGGGATCGGCACGCGCTATACGATGTGTTTGTTGTGGGGAAACTCCATCCGCGTTGAGATTGGCGGTGGCGGAGTTAGTGCTACCCAAGCGATCAATGATTCCGCTTGGCACCACGTGGTGGCGGTCTATAACTCAGCGGCGCTCACCAAACACCGCTTGTACATCGATGGTGCGCAGGTAGCTACCGGGAACATCAGTACTACATTAAATACCTCCTCAGGCCCTATCCTCATCGGAAAGCGCGTGGACAACGTGAATTATTTTGACGGAGACATCGACGAGGTGCGCATCTGGAAAAAAGCCCTGACTACCGCGGAGATTCAAGCCAATTATCAGCAGGAGCTGTGTAATATCGCTTCGAAGACGGATCTTAAGCATTACTACACGTTCAACCATGGAACAGCGGACGGTTCGAATATTTTTAACGGAACGCTGTTCGATCAAAAAGGCAACCAAGACGGCTCTTTGACCAATTTCACTTTGAGCGGATCAAGCTCGAATTGGACTTTTGGACAAGACCTCAGCACCGCAACCTACGACACCACCGCCATGCAAGTCTGTCAAGGGATGTGGGCTCCGGATCAATCCGCCTATTGGGATACTTCAGGAACTTACGACTGGACCTACGCCGCAGCGAACGGCTGTGACTCCATCGTCAGCATACAGTTGGATGTAACCAGCATCGACACCAGCATTTCTACCACCCTAAGTGTACCTCCTTCTTGGGTTTCTCAAGAGTTTGACCCAACAGCAACCTTTCAGTGGGTCAACTATGATGACTCTACCGCTATAGCTGGGGCCACGAACAGCGCCTACACTCCTACGGCAAACGGACGCTATGCCGTTTTGATCACCAAAGGCAACTGTACGGAGTGGTCGCGCATGTTAGAAATCACAGATCTAAGCACGGAAGAAGCCCTTCTGCCCCTACACACCTATCCCAACCCAACACGTGGTGTGCTGCATGTGAATACTCCCGAAGCAAGTGTGGTACGTGTGTATGCAACAACAGGAGCATTGCTAGGAGAACACGTTGTAGCTAACGGAGAGGTTGACTTGAGCTATTTAGCACCAGGAACCTATCTGCTCTCTACGGATGGTAAAAACAACATGATTGTAAAGCTCTAACCCTTTAGGATTTGGCCTGAATCCGGAAACTGTCTCCCACTCTGGTGATCATCCAATTTTTCATGCCCGGAAGGTGCTCAACTTTGCGAAACTTTGCATTGATTTTACCGACGGTGATACGCAGGTCGTTTGAATAGTGCCAGGCATCGATAACATCGTGGACCTCGCTTTTTGAGGGAGCCTCATCAGCATGACTCAAACGCTCAAAGGATTCGGACAACGAGGTACGTGCGCTGCTAACGGCATCCTTTGTCAACCCGTTGGGATGCTCTAAAATGTACTGATACAAGGCACATTCTTTGGCACTAAGTGGAATGCGCACAGCTATTTGCGGAAAGCTTAAACAGAGCATCTTCGTTTGCAGCTCCATATACAGCGGTGTGCGGGCGCTCGATGTCTTTGCGATGTCTGCTTGCTTTTCACGTAAAATACGCATGCCTTTTTCAAAGTAGTGTTCGATGTCTAAGTTGGGCGTGAGCTGTTGTACCCCTTCTATGCAAGACGGACATAGTGTGCCGTATTCAAAACGACTACCCAAGTCTTCTTCAGAATGAACCTGGTCGTTGATGCAACCGCAACTCATTTCGTGGGTACATGTTTTTTGATCTAGTCTTCCTAAAAGAAAGCGCAACGGAGCCACAAGCATTTCTGCCGCGAGCAATAGGTGTGTGTAGGCCTGATTTTCAGGGGACAAATGGACCGGAAGTAGGGCTATGTTTGAAGCTTCTTTAACGGGCCCCGAGACCCAACCTTGCTCGTGGCCATACGGGTTCAATAAGATACCCAAGGTTCTACGGGCGTTAAAACTATAGTCGGGACGGTTCATCTCGTACCATTCTTCAGCCGCATCTTCTTCTAAAAAGCGCTGCGCTAAATGAACTCTGGCTTCAAAGGTTTGCTGGGAGTCGATGTAGTCGTAAGGGTCCTGGTTTTCGCGACCCTCATAGTTCATCAAGTCCTCATCTTCACGATCGGCGATGCCATTGACCGATTGTTGAAAGGGCAAGACCGCATCTCCTTGAAAGGCGCGCTGATAATCTATATCAAAACGAGGATCGTCCTCAGGATATTGAACGAGGGTGAAGTTAAATGGACTGCCTTTGGACAGCGTTTTTATGTACTCAAAAGCACTGGTTACCATAGCGCTTGGCCCGATATATTCGGGAACCAAAACGAGGACGTCGACCATGTATAATGTGCGAATCATGAACTTTGTGTGTAGGGGTAGTTCATAAAAGTACGCAGGCAATGCCGCGAAGCTGAAGGTCCTACTACAAAGCCGTATTTTTCTACGTATGGTGAAAAACTTAAGGCGCCCCCACCCCTGTAAATACCTCGTTCAAGAGCTTTTTGAACTCTCTTCTGCGTATGTTTAAAGGCAATGGGTCCCCAGAGGAATCCAACTGAAGGGCTTCACGACCGAGTAGTTCATTAATGGTGCCCAATTCTGATTTGTTTAATTGGATCGTTTTGATCGCCTTTTTATCCTTTAACGCATACACTTCCCAAGCCTTGCTCTTAGGATTTTGGAGTGAAATGATCCAATACCCTTGGTAGCGTTTCAGCACTAAATCTTCACCCAAAGTGTAGGTGCGTTCGTCCTTGATTGCAATGGTCTTTCGCCCCACTACCACGCTATTCTCTTGACCCATAAGCGGATAACTGCCTTGTATCTGTGCAGGGAATGCCGGCACGCCCGGCCAAAAACGCGGCTGTGGATGTTCAAAAACTACTTTCTGACAAGCGCTCAAGGCCAGCACAGCTACGAGAAGGGTGATCCATTTTTTCATGGCAAAAAGATAAGGAACAACCTGAGCAAACCGATGGTAAAGAGCTGTTAAATAGCTACCTTTGCAGCAAATTATCAGCAGCATGCTCAACGTAAACAACGTCACGTTACAGTTCGGTAAACGCGTTCTTTTTGAGGACGTTAACATGAAATTCCATGGGGAAAGATGTTACGGTCTTATCGGTGCAAACGGCGCAGGAAAATCGACTTTTCTAAAAATCCTCAGCAACGAAATCAGCCCTAATTCAGGGTCTGTAAGTATGGAGCCCGGCAAAAGAATGTCCGTGCTTTCGCAGAACCACTTTGCCTTTGACGAGGAAACGGTACTCAACACCGTCATCCAAGGAAACAAGCCGCTTTGGGACCTGATGCAGAAGAAGGATGCCATCTACATGAAGCCCGACTTTAACGAAGAAGACGGACTGATCGCTGCTGATCTCGAAGTACAGTTTGAAGAGATGGACGGCTGGAACGCAGAAAGCGATGCCGCCAACCTTTTGAGCGGTTTGGGCATCACAACAGACGACCACTACACACTGATGAAAGACATGGAGGGCAGCACGAAAGTGCGTGTGCTTCTCGCTCAGGCGCTCTTCGGAAATCCTGACTTGCTGATCCTTGATGAGCCTACGAATGATTTGGACCTGAAAACCATCGGTTGGTTGGAAGATTTCTTGATCGATTTTAGAAACACCGTGATCGTCGTATCGCACGACCGTCACTTCCTCGATACGGTATGTACGCACATCGCGGACATCGACTTTAAGCGCATCAAGCTATACACCGGAAACTACAGCTTCTGGTACGAAAGTAGCCAGCTCGCGCTACGTCAGCGTCAAGCACAGAATAAAAAGGCCGAAGACAAGCGCAAGGAATTGCAGGAGTTCATTTCGCGATTTGCTGCGAATGCTTCGAAAAGCAAGCAAGCGACCTCTCGTAAAAAGATGCTCGATAAAATCAATGTGGACGAGATTCAAGCCTCCTCTCGGATGTATCCTGCGATCATTTTTGACCAATTACGCGAAGCTGGAGATCAGATTCTCGAAATTGACAACCTATCCGCGCACGATGAAGCCGGGAATGTGCTCTTCCAAAACTTGAGCTTCAAACTCAACCGCAATGATAAAGTTGCACTCCTAAGCGACGACCACCGCGCAGTCACAGCGCTCTTCGAAATCCTTGCAGGTCATCAGCAACCTTCGAGCGGAACATTCGCTTACGGCCAAACCATCACTCATGCGTACCTCAAAAATGAGAACGCGGAATTCTTCGATACCGACGACAACCTGATGGATTGGTTGCGTGAATATTCTCCAGAAAACAAGGACGAAGTGTTCGTTCGTGGATTCCTCGGAAAAATGCTCTTCTCCGGTGAAGAAGTGTTCAAAAGCGCTCGTGTCCTCTCCGGAGGTGAAAAAGTACGCTGTATGCTGAGCCGTATGATGCTGCAGCAAGCGAACCTTCTGTTCATGGACGAGCCGACGAATCACTTGGATCTTGAAAGTATCCAGGCCCTGAACAACGGGATGAGAGACTTCAAAGGCACGCTGGTCTTCAGCTCGCATGATCATACCATCAACCAAACGGTGGCAAATAGAATCATCGAGATATTCCCGCACGGCGTGATGGACAAAATGGTCGAATACGACGAATACATTACAGACAAAAAGATCGCCGAACAACGGGCGGCTTTGGCTGGGAAATAAGAAAAAAAGGCGCCTGCGAGGCGCCTTTTTTATGCTCTAAATTTTCGGGACAAGTCTATGCCAAACAGCGGGTACTGCGAAAAAGCACCCGCATCTCATGGTTCTCAAAGTGAGATTTGTATATTGACGGAAATTGAACAAACATGAAACATATTTTGACGATTGGGCTGATGTGCCTCGCAACAGCAGCATCAGCACAGCGCATGAAAAAGGAAAAATTAACCGTGAGCTATGTACAGCCGCCGAGCATCCACTTGGAAGAAGGCATGGGGTATTCAAGCACGGTGATCTTAGACTATAAGGCGGAAGTCGAGGCGGAATTGGCCGCAGCGGAAGAAGAATACCAAGCGGCGCTCGCGGAATATCCTGAAAAAGAAGCAGCTGCAAAAGCGGCACACGATGAACTCGTTGCAAATTATGAGCGTGCACTTGAAGATTGGAACAGCAAAAGTGGCGTAGGTAAAATCATCGAAAAACAAGTTCTTGAAAACTCGAAACCACAGCCTCCACGTCCGTATTACCCGCCTTCAAAACCGTCAAAGCGTACGGTTAAAACGTTGAAACTATTCAGCGAAGACCAGCTCGCAAGCACTTACTGTCGCGTTGAAGGGCTAGATGCAGATGAGAATGGCGTGAACATCGAAGTACACTTGTTCGGGTACGAAAACGACGATCCAGTCGTGGACAAGCAAGA
>CATITW010000041.1 GCA_949547975.1 Cryomorphaceae bacterium
ATGGAATTACACGTGATTCCAAACGCGTGTTCGGAATATTCCGAACAAAAAATTCAAGCCAATGGAAGGCCTTACCCCATAAGAATAATTACTTGTAAACCCATTAGCTTCTGCTATTGAGAAGAATGCATTTACCAGTGAGACGCTTGCATTTCTATATGCATTGTCTTGTGTCAACTCTTTTCCATCGGAGCATACTTCGCGTATATCCACCCGGCTCGAACCTGCGACCACCTGATTATGAGTCATATGCTCCGCGTTTATCTTATTTAACTGATTATCAATCGATTTATAAAAAAGGGACATTGCACGGATTTTTCCCACTAGTGGAATCTGGCAGCTAATCCTAAAAGCTATACTCCGTGCAATTACATGCTATTTGCGATTGCTTTTCCCACTTTAGAAAAGATACATAATATTTTTCAATTTTTGCTCAATCCTAACCTCTGACCCTACAGCATAGCGAAATACCACGTCATCTGTGATGAATTCAACCTTGACAGAACTTCTGACGGTTCTGCAAACCGGGTTCGAGACTTTTCGAACCTAACTGATTATCTGAAGAACGAGCTTATAGAGAATCGAACCTTTAGGTGAAATCCTTTATATTCGCCTTGTTAAGTCAAGCAATTGGGCGAAATGCCCTCCGAGGCCGATTGGGTTGCTTAGCGGGTTGACTTAGCGAAAAGAGTTCTCGTAAATAACTGATTTTGAGCATATTGGAGCGTTAGGTTCATTCCCCTCTCTCTCCGTCGCGACTTATCCTTCGTATTCCACTTCCAAGCGAAGTCTCAAGAGCATTTTTCATTCAAATTTCAGGCGTTCAGGATTCTAATTACCCATTCCAGAAAGGCGGTTCAACAAACACTTTAAATTGTAGGCAATCCCGTATATGACTTCGTGATAAGCTTTGTGGTTTTGGTTTAGCTTTCCCAAAAGGTAACCAAAAGACCAACGCGGAAAGACATGAATCATATGCGTTGTTAGGCACCGGCATTATTTGGTTACTATCCAGATGTCTTGTGGAAGGCTTCTTCCGGGTTGTATGGGTCGTTCGATGTGTTCCAGAACCTTAGCGTCTGCGAAGAGTTTAGTCATAAAAGCAGGAGGGTGGAACGCAGAATAGGTGCGATGCCCTTCTTTGACGTTCCCTCTGATGACGAGTTTATCTTGGTTGTAGTGGTCAATTTCTTCTTTGCTCAGTTTCTGCTTAAACGCATTTCCCTGAGTGGTTAGAAAGAGTATGCCACCGGGTTTAAGAATTCTCAGTAGCTCGGCTGTCCAGTCGTAATGCAGTTGTTCAGAAAGGTGCGTGAAAATGGATATTCCATAAATCACATCGAACATGTCGTCTCGGTAGGGCAGTCTTGCTTCAAGTCCGTTGTGATTAAAGTCAATTTCAGGTAGGTTTTCCGAGCACCAAGCGATAGAGTTTGCATTGTAGTCGGTTCCATAGTAGGAACAGTTCTTACCTAGGATTTCAGGTAAATGCCTGATGATTCTCCCCGGTCCACAGCCCCAGTCTAGTATGGCTGCATTTTCCAAAGAAGCGTGACGCTTGAAATGGTTAACGAGCCAATTTGCGGCATCAATACTCTCAGTGTAGTATTTGTCGTAGTTCATTTGAAATGACTCGTACATCAAATAGTCTGGGGGTAATTTCACATCAGGATTAGCCTTTCTAAAAAGTCGATTCGCCTGCTTGTTGTTTCTCTTTTCTAGTTGAAATCTGACTTTATCCAAAGCATACAACAGCCCTAGAGATCGTAGGGAATTAGAGATGAGGGTTTTGTTCATTGGTTGGTACGTTGCTGGTGCCTAACTACTTTTATACAGATGTTTATTGAACATAACAAGGTTCACAAAACCTTCATTGTACATAAAAGTAGTGTTTTTAAATAAGTTATAATTCTATCTCCAAAGGTATAGATGAAAATAAATCGTTTAAAATCTATTTGAATATACGTATTAACCATACCTCACCACAATATACAATCTTTAGCAATCGCTTACCACTGCTGACCATCTTTAGGTTTTATCACCCATACATCTTTGGCTTCACATTCAAGTGAATAGCCGTAAGATGCAGCATGATCATAGTCTTTCTTTAGCCACCACAGCCTCGGGCATGGTAGGCGGCGTGGGCCGCGCCATCGCCGAGCAACATTCTCTCTCTTCTATTTCTCTTCATGGGAGATCACTAGGATATTTTATGTGGTTTATTGGTAATAAGCACAGTGTAAAACAAGGGCGGGTCATTAAATAGTACAAATTTAACTGGACAAGGAGTGCTGATCCGTAGGAATTGATTAAAAAGACTCAATTGGTTGGACATGTAGGAGGAATAACTTCATTTTGCATTCAGTTTTGAGAACCGTTCTCACGCAATCCTCAAGTAGTGCGACTTAAGGATCTCCATGTCTTTGCTGATCTTCGAGTCAAGGACCTTGGCGTAGTGCTGAGTGGTCGTGATGTTGGTATGACCAAGCATTTTGCTGACGGTTTCAATGGGGATGCCATTTTGGAGGGTAACGGTCGTGGCGAAGGTGTGCCGGGCGATGTGAAAGCTGACTTTCTTGTCAATCTTAGCAAGCTTGGCTAGGACTTTTAGATAATCATTGATTTTCTGATTAGAGTAAACCTTGAATATTAGTTCATCGGGGTGCAGGTCCTGGAGCCTCACATATTTTGCGATGATGTTCTTCGGGATGGGTAAGAGGGGAATGTTCGCCTTGGTCTTGGTCTTGGTTCGGTGGGTCTTGATCCAATCCACGCCATCGATGGTTCTAACGATTTCACCAGCCTTCAGGGAGCGGACATCTGCATAGGCCAGACCTGTGAAGCATGAGAAGATGAAAAGGTCTCGTGTCAGCTCCAGCTTTTTGGACTCGGGCCTTAGGTTCATCATCGCCTCAATCTCATACTGCTCAAGGAAAGGACGTTCCACCGGCTTGCATCCCAAAGAGAATCCAATGAATGGATCCTTTTTGATCCACCCGGAGTGAAAAGCACGGCTAGTGACCTTCTTGACCATAGACATACACTTGACCGCAGTATTGTGACAATGTCCTTTCTCGGAGATCAAGAATCTATAGAATCCAACCACATGGTCATGAGAGAATCGCACGATGGGAAGGTCAGAGCAGCTATGCTTAGACTTTAGAAATAACTTTAGATGATTCATGGCCGTTCGGTTCTTTTGGAATAAGGCATAGGAGCTATTCTTTCCAATGATGGACTCAAGCTCATCGACTTGCTTTTGGTAGATCTCAATGATTCCCTGGTGTTTCCCTTCACTACGCCCTAAGATGGAGTTGATGACCATATCGGCCGTGACCACATCGTATTCATCCTGGAGGGAGGTGTATGCGCGATTGCATTTGGACAATGCATTCTCAAGAAAGATGTTGATGCGCTTTGATTCGGTGTGCTCACGCAAGCGACACCGTGATCGTTTGACATCCCAGTCTTTGGATGGCACACGGATTCCGAGGGCGGTTTTGGCACTCTTACCATTGATGGTCACCCTAAGCATAAGGGGTGCACCGTTTTTGTTTTCTCTTTCTTGTCTTAGAAAGAAAAGGATACTGAAGGTCGATTTAGACTTCATACAACGTAACTATTAAGTGCCTTGAGGTGGGTTAACCCAAGGCGGATTACGTCTTCCAGATTCGCATGATCAAGGTAGAAAACACTACGCAACCACCACCTACGCAATTCGCCGCAATCGAGCGAAACTTTCACGAAACCCAAGCAGGGCAAGGACTTCGAAAAAGCCATACCCCAAAAAAAGATGGGGTACGATTTGGGGTACGGGCAATTTCATTAAATTGCGTCGACCTGCGTGGTCCAATTACTCAAAAACACCTGTATTGCGTTGAATTTCTGCGAGTTGCGTCAAGGTTCGATTCCTTTCCAAAGAGCCTCTCTCTCCGGCGAAAAGAGTTATCGTAAATAACTGATTTTGAGCATATTGGAGCGTTAGGTTCATTCCCCTCTCTCTCCGGTCTGAAAAAGGGGAAGTCTACAAAATCTCCACCTTTATACCTACTTCAACACCGTGACCGCGCCATTGGATGTGTTTAAGCCGTACGTCAGGGTGTAGTAGTACACGCCCGAGGCAAAGG
>CATITW010000042.1 GCA_949547975.1 Cryomorphaceae bacterium
AACGTGCGTCCTTCAAAAGTGACCGTTTCTAACGGCGTCGGTCCCGGGAGTTTGTGCATATGCAAATATACATTTCAGCAGCCGTGGCAAGGGGATGTGGCAATGCGCGATTTGTGGCGCGGGGGCCTCGGAGCGATTTCCGGGATTGATGGACCCGGGCAGGATATTATTCCAACATCGATAGTAACTTTACGAACCCAAATAGGACAATGGATGTTTAATAAGGAATTGGACCCGGAGGATTTTTACAGAAGTCCCGAAGGGTTTATCGTATTTACGGAAAAATACCACCTCAAGCGCGGCTATTGCTGCCAGAGCGGGTGCAAGCACTGTCCGTATGGATACGACAAAGGAACACACAGAGTTAAAGGAACATAGAACCATGAGTACAACATTTAAAGAGGCCATTAAAGCGGGAATTCCGCAGAGTTTACCGCCGAAGAGAACGGTTGGAGCAGACGTAAATAGAGCGCCGAAGCGAAAAGATATTTTGCGCCCGAGCGAAAAGAAATTGGCATTAGAAAATGCTTTGCGCTATTTCCCGAAGGAGTGGCATGCTGAATTGGCGCCAGAATTCTTGGAAGAGCTCAAAATCTACGGACGCATTTACATGTACCGTTTTAAGCCCAATTACCAGATGAAAGCCCGCGATATTAGCGAATATCCGGCGCAGTGTACGCAGGCTGCCTCCATCATGCTGATGATCCAAAACAACCTGGATCCAGCGGTGGCACAACACCCGGAAGAGCTCATCACTTACGGCGGGAACGGTGCCGTTTTTCAGAATTGGGCACAGTACCTGCTCACGATGAAGTACCTCAGCGAGATGACCATGAAGCAGACCTTGCACATGTACAGCGGACATCCGATGGGACTTTTCCCTTCCAGCGAAGAAGCGCCGCGTGTTGTGGTAACCAACGGGATGATGATTCCCAACTACAGTCAACCGGACGACTGGGAGAAATTTAATGCCCTCGGCGTTACCCAATACGGACAGATGACCGCCGGATCTTATATGTACATCGGACCCCAAGGGATCGTCCATGGAACGACCATTACGGTGCTCAACGCTGCTCGTATGAAGTCCTCAGGCGGGCCAGAAGGAAAGCTGTTTGTAACGGCCGGATTGGGCGGAATGTCAGGTGCACAGCCCAAAGCTGGTAATATTGCCGGGGTGGTCAGCATCACTGCGGAGATCAACCCGAAGGCAGCGTACAAGCGCCACGAACAAGGCTGGGTAGACGAAATCACCGAGAGTACGGATGAAGCGATCGATATGGCCTTGGAATTCCAGGCAGCCAAACGCGCTCGTAGTATTGCCTTTTTAGGAAACATTGTCGACCTGTGGGAACGCATGGTAGAACGCAATATTCACGTAGATCTAGGCTCCGATCAAACCTCCTTGCACAACCCTTGGGCCGGAGGATACTACCCGCAAGGCTTAACGTATGAACAGGCCAATACGATGATGGCCGAGCAGCCTGAAGAATTCAAGTCGCGCATTCAGTCCACCTTGAAAAATCACGTCACTGCGGTGAACGCCTTAGTGGAAAAAGGCATGTACTTCTTCGACTACGGAAATGCGTTCTTGCTCGAGAGTTCAAGAGCTGGCGCCGACATCATGGATGCAGACGGCGAGCTGTTCCGCTACCCTTCTTATGTACAAGACATCATGGGGCCCATGTGCTTTGACTACGGCTTTGGACCGTTCCGCTGGGTATGTGCTTCAGGAAAAAGTGAGGATTTAGACAAGACCGATGCCATCGCTCAAGAAGTCTTGGAAGGACTGATGCAAAACGCACCGGCGGAGATCCGTCAGCAAATGGACGACAACATCCGCTGGATCAAAGGCGCTAAAGAAAATAAACTCGTTGTGGGTTCTCAGGCGCGTATCCTATATGCAGATAGCGAAGGACGCACGGAGATTGCACGTGCCTTTAACAAGGCGATCGCTGCAGGTGAGATCGGTCCGGTGATTTTGGGACGTGACCACCACGATGTGAGTGGTACTGACAGTCCGTACCGAGAAACCAGCAATATTTACGACGGCTCAAGCTTTACGGCAGACATGGCCATCCAAAACGTGATCGGTGACAGTTTCCGCGGAGCGACTTGGGTGAGCATCCACAACGGTGGTGGTGTCGGCTGGGGCGAGGTGATTAACGGCGGATTCGGAATGCTGCTCGACGGTAGCGACGATGCAGAGCGCCGCTTAGAAACCATGCTGCTCTATGATGTAAATAACGGCATCGCGAGAAGATCGTGGGCAAGAAATAAAGAAGCTATATTCGCAATCAAGCGCGAAATGGAGCGCACACCTGCACTGAAGGTGACGGTTCCAGAACTCGTGGATGAAGACATTTTAAGCAACCTAGACTTTTAACATGAAAAAGATCCTATTCGCTGCTACGGCAGCACTACTGATGATGAGCTGCCAGCAGCCGGCTAGTAACGTTTCTACGGAACAAGGCATTCGATTAGCGTATGTGCGTATCGACTCCATGCAAAGTCAGTATTTGTACTTCCAGGAATTGGTCACAGAACTTCAGGCGGAAGAAGAAGAGATCGTTACGGAACTTCAGCGCAGACAGCAGTCGTTGCAGGAAAATATCGCATTGTACCAGCAAGAAGCGCCGAAGATGACCCCGCGTCAACGTGAAGCGAATGAGGCTGATCTTATGCGTGTTCAGCAGCAGTACATGGCCATCGAGCAAGGCGCGCAGCAGAAACTCGCCCAGAAGCAATCGGACCTCACCGTACAATTGCGCAAAGACATGGACAAGGCGATCGAGGTGTTGAAGGACGAACTGAACTTGGACTTTATTCTCCTCTACGAAGAAGGCGGTCAGATCATCTATGCCAACAACAACTATGACATTACCGAGCAGATGGTAACGATGCTGAATGAGAATCGTGAAGTGCCTGCGGAAGACGTGAAAGCAACTGTTTCTGATACGAGCGCCGCGGAATAACACTAGGCGTGGACAAAACTAAAAAAAGCCGACCTTTTAAAGGTTCGGCTTTTTTTAGTTTTGGGCGTCCCGTCGGGGCGGCAACACTGCGCTTTAGAGGTAGTAACGGAAACCTACGGCTCCACCCACACCATAAGGGACTTCGCTGAGCCCTGCATCTTCTTTATTGATCGGCAAGAAGCCTAATCTAAACTCTCCTCTAAGGGTCAGTGCCAGGTTATTTGCTACTGTGAACTCATTGCCTAGGGCAAAACCGATGGTCCCATTGAATCCTTTGTGATAACGCACGTCAGTACTGCGCTCGTACATGCTTCCGAGCACTCCGACTACAGCATCGGTAGAATAATCCGGTACATCATCCCCCATCCAGCTGCGCTCGATCGTGTTGTAGAACGTGAGGTCGTAGGAAGGGACAACCTGAAGCGCCCAAACATCGGTGATTTGCGTGTGGAAAATGATTTGAATCGGGATGTTCACCGCGCTGTACGAAGTCTTCGCGTTAAAGACACCGATGGTATCCAAGCCGAATCCTGGCAGAATACGCTGGTCAAACACCGCCAATTCCTTCGTGACAAACCCGCTCTGCTCGGTCATAAAGCCGATCCCAAAGTGGAACATCTCACGCAGCTCGTAATAGGCCATAATGCCATAGCGCTGGCCCAAAGCACCACCGGCACTCTCGCTGAGCAGCGCGAAATCTTCTGTACCGTCGTTCAGTGGCTCGTACAACGCCAAACGGCGTGAAGCATACGAAGGCGCATAGCTTGCCGCTAACGAAAATTTAGTGTCCTGTACTTTACTGTCCGTAAAATATTCGATCGGTTCTTCGGTTTGCGCGTGCAATGTTCCGCCGAGCAGCAGTGCTGCCGCCATACCTAGTGTCGTTATTCTCATGAGAAATGATTTTGCCAATCCGCTAATACTTTATCGATCCCTTCCGGATTTTTTCCTCCAGCTGTCGCAAATGCTGCTTGTCCGCCACCGCCGCCTTGAATGTGCTTGGATAACGCTCGAACCGCATTTCCTGCGTGCCAATCCTTAACTTCCAATAAATCGTCTGAAACTCCGATGCTGAGCGTGGCTTTTCCATCGATCGCATTCGCCAAGATCACTAAGGTAGCTGCATTCGATTTCAGCTTGAACACCAAATCTTTCACGCTGCCATTGTCCATCGAGGTTCGTGCAACAATCGCACGTGCACCTTTAAACTCGATAGCGCTCGACTCGAGATCCTGAACAGCACCCATCGCCTTTTCCTTGCGCAGGGCGTCTATCTCCTTCTGAGCAGTCGCCTCTTTGTCTTTGAGTTGCGTGATTGCCGCAGCTAAATCTTGTGGATTTTTCAACACCGCTTGCGCTTCATGTAGCTTGGCCAATTCTGCATTCACATACCCCAGCGCACCTGTACCGGTCACCGCCTCAACGCGACGTACACCAGCAGCAACCGCGCCTTCGCTCGTGATTTTAAACAGACCTATCGAACCCGTTGCTGGAACATGAATCCCCCCACAAAGCTCGATCGACGAACCAAATTTGATGGCACGTACTGTATCGCCATATTTCTCGCCAAAGAGCGCCATAGCACCCATATTTTTCGCTTCAGAAATAGGAATATTACGGTACTCCTCCAAGCTGTAATTTGCTTGAATCGCCGCATTCACGTGCGCTTCAATCGCTGCCAATTCTTCTGCGCTCACTTTCTGGAAGTGTGAAAAATCAAAACGCAAAACGTCCGGACGAACCAGCGAGCCCTT
>CATITW010000043.1 GCA_949547975.1 Cryomorphaceae bacterium
TATTACGGTACACATTTTACAAATGTGACGGTAGCCGAAAGCCCAGACTGGTTAAAGAACAGCTTGACATCCATCGGTTTAACTCCGAAAAACAATGTGGTTGACATTACAAACTATGTAATGCATACCTACGGTCATCCGCTTCATGCATTCGATGCGGACCAATTGGAAGGCCGTCAAGTCATCGTTCGCCACGCAAAGGCTGGAGAAAAAATCACTACCCTAGACGAGGTTGAGCGTACACTTGATGAAAACGACATGGTCATCGCTGATGCACAGGCTCCTGTTTGTATCGCTGGTGTCCTCGGTGGCTTGAAGTCCGGAGTTTCCTCAAACACAACGACGGTATATCTCGAAGGCGCCTACTTTGACGCCGTTCGTGTTCGCAAAACAGCGAAAAGACACGGTATCAATTCAGATGCCAGCTACCGCTATGAGCGCGGCGTAGATCCAAACATTACAGCAGAAGCGCATGCCTATGCAACTGCATTGATCATTGAACTTACTGGTGCTACGGCAAGTGTAAGAGACCATCAAGGTACCCGTGAATTCCCGAAAGCTCAGGTCACCTTCTCCTACGAAAAGGTTGCGAAGCTCATCGGGATCCGTCTAGAAGAGCAGAACGCAAAGGACATTTTGAAATCTCTAGACTTTGATATTCTCGCTATCGATGGTGACGCTTGGACCGTTCAAGTTCCGACCTATCGAGTTGACGTTACTCGAGATGTGGATATCGCGGAAGAACTGCTTCGCATCTACGGGTTTAATAATATCCCTGTGCCTGATACCATGCGAATCAGTGTGGCGAAGCATGATCCACGTCCAGAAAAATTGGAGCAATCTATTCTAGACCAATTCACTGGCAACGGTTTCTACGAAATCATGAACAACAGCCTGACCAAAGGAGCAGACTACGAGAAACTTCAACCGGAATTATGCGCACAGCTCGTTGAAATGCTCAATCCTTTGAGCCAAGACCTCAACGTTATGCGGGCACACTTACTCTTTGGCATGCTGAATGCCGTAAGCTTTAATCAAAAACGTCAGCAACCCAATGTACGCCTCTTTGAGCGCGGGAAATCTTACGGGAAAGGTGCCAATGGATACTTCGAAGCCAGCCACCTCGACTTTGTGATCGCAGGAACACAAGGCGAAAACGGATGGCAAGGAAATACCGTTGAAAACGACTTTTTCACGCTAAAAGGAATGATCGAAGCCACGCTCGTGCGCTTTGGACTGCAGGCTAAACTCCAAGTTGCGCAACACAGCCTCTTTAGCGAGTTCCTTACCATCAAAGTAGGCAAAACGCTGATCGGTCATATTGCTACAGTTCATCCTAGGGTCCTCAAGCATTTTGACATCAAAGGCGGTGTTTCGTATGCTAGTTTGAATTGGGACCAATTACTATCCCTCGCCCTAGCTCGCGGCACTCAACTGTTTACAGCACTACCTAAATTTCCGACGGTCCGCAGAGATCTCGCCTTACTTGTAGATACAGCAACCAGTTATAACGAGATTGCAGAAGTCGTGCTTAGTACTGAACGTAAACTTTTAAAGGACGTTTTCCTGTTCGATGTATACGAAGGAGAGCATCTTCCTGAAGGAAAAAAGAGCTATGCTATAGGAATGCTGTTCCTCGACCCAAACAAGACGTTGAATGACAAAGCAGTGGACAAATCGGTACAGCGCATTTTACATCAACTTGGTGAACGTTTAGGCGCCCAATTGCGTTAAACTTCCATGCTAAAGGTCGCTTGGGCCCCCATTTATCATCATCCTTTGCCGGAGAACCACAGGTTCCCCATGGCCAAGTATTCCCTGTTGCCTGAGCAACTCATGCACGAAGGCACCCTACGTCGTGAAGATTTCTTTGCACCAGAACAGCTTCCTGTATCCAGGATATTACGTTCCCACTCAGAATCCTACTGGCAACAACTCGATGAGCTCACTTTACCGGGTAAGGCGCAGCGAAAAATCGGTTTCCCTTTATCTCAACAATTGATCGACAGGGAACGAACCATCTGCCAAGGCACTATCGACAACACAGAATTCGCCTTGCAATACGGCTGTTCCATGAACATCGCCGGAGGAACCCATCACGCTTTTTACGAACGAGGCGAAGGGTTTTGTATTCTGAACGACATCATTGTGGGTGCCCATCATTTGATCGATCATCATAACATTTCGCGAATTCTCGTTATCGACCTTGATGTGCACCAGGGCAATGGCACAGCCGCAATGGCTAAAGACGACCTGCGCATCTTCACCTTTTCGATGCACGGCGAAAAGAATTATCCGTACCACAAAGAACAAAGCGATCTCGACGTGCCTCTTCCCGATTTTATTTCCGACAAAGCCTACCTCAGCCTTCTTGACCAACACCTCGGAAAACTATTCGATGAAGTAGCACCGGAATTTGTGTTTTTTCAAAGCGGTGTAGACGTCATCCGCGGGGATAAACTCGGCCGTATGGATTTAACACTGAACGGGTGTAAAGAGCGAGATCGAATGGTTTTAGAACGATGTCATCGCAATGAAGTTCCCGTTGCCATCAACATGGGCGGAGGATACAGTCCTGAGATTAGAAACATCATCGAAGCGCACGCCAACACCTTTCGTACGGCAGCGTTTTATTTTGGCTGATATTTAGCGTTGAACAAGAGTTTCTGTGAATATTCAAATGTTATGAACTACACGGAACTAGAGCTATAACTCGTTATCTATGATATAATTTAGCCATCTACTTGTTCTATGCGATTTCTCTCCTTACTCATAGCCGTTCTATTCTACTTCAATGCATCTGCCCAGCGTTACGGTTCAATGCATGCGAATAGATACAGTTATGTGCATGTCGGTGCAGGGATACCCTATGTGAGTGTTAAAGGAGGATATGAGGTACAGAAAAATATGTACGTTGAACTACAAGCGCATACCGATGGTGGAAGCATTTGGCGCGTGAACTCTCATAACGATTGGCGTGCATTGTCTTTATTGAGAGCCGTTCGTATTGCTCCATTACGAACTGAGCTTAGATGCGGCATGGGGATTCTCCAAAGTGAAGAACGTATCATTCAACAAAAATCAAACACCTTTGGCGTAGCGCCACAACTTTCTATAGTCTCCAACGTTCATAAAAATATAGCGGTCGGCGGATCCATTACTTGGCCTATATCACCCGCGCTCAACTTAACGCCGGCTATCGGTATGGGCATCGAATACAGAATGGGTAGATATGTCAAAGAAAACGGTCTGTACTAATATAAAGTACAGACCGTTTCGTCTTTTGTGGAGACTTGTATGCTACGTCTTACGCAAGCATTTCACCTAGTGCATTGTCGTAAACGTGCTGGTACTCTTGTACCTCGCCCCATTCTTCATCATCAACACGGATGCTGCCTTTGGTTACGTGACCTAGTAGGTCAAACTCACAACCGTTAAGCATCATTAGATCGATGAATTTATCTTTGTTTTCCTCAGAAACGGTAACTAGAATACGAGAAGCCGATTCACCGAAAAGAACGGCATCCTTGCGGTACTCTGCAGGTAAAGTAATGTCAAAGCCTAAGCCAGAAGCAAAACCTTTTTCTAGAAGACCAATCCAAAGGCCACCTTCACTTAAATCGTGTGCACTGTTGATGGCGCCTTCGCGGATCAACATTTGAACTTGTTTCTGATTTGCGTACTCTTCTTCAAGGTCGAAGAATGGAGCAGAGCTCTTCTCTACACCGTGAACGTTCACCAAATATTGAGATGATGAAATATCATTGCGGCTAGAGCCAATCATGAAGATCAAATCTCCCTTTTCTTTATATCCTAAAGTGGTTACAAATTTCTTGTCCTCTACGACACCAATCATACCGATGGTAGGTGTTGGGAAGACGGGCTCGATCGTTTGACCGATCTGCGTTTGGTTGTAAAAACTTACGTTACCCCCGGTTACTGGAGTTTCGAACTTTTCACAGGCAGCGCTCATCCCTTTGATAGCACCAACAAACTGCCAGTATACTTCTGGACTGTATGGGTTACCAAAGTTCAAACAATTGGTCACAGCAGAAGGAATACCGCCTGAACAGGTAATGTTACGTGCAGCTTCTGCAACTGCCATGGCACAACCAACCTCTGGGTCCGCATGAACGTAGCGAGAATTACAATCTACACTCATCGCCAAAGCTTTGTCAGTACCTTTGATATTCACTACTCCAGCATCTGACGGGTCGTTTGTACCCATGTTACGAGTACCTACCATACTGTCGTATTGCTCGTAAACTAGACGCTTAGATGCGATATTTGGAAGCCCTACCATTTGCATGGCTACCGCTTTCAAATCTTTAGGTTCCTCTATGCTATCAATATCAAATTTCTTGAACTCTTGGTAATAGGCCGGTTCAGCCCACTCTCTGTGGTATACCGGAGCACCACCACCCAATACTGCACTTTCAGCCGGAAGGGTACCTACCAAATCTTGTTCCCAGTAGTAATTTACAGTGCCTCCTTCGGTAACAACACCGATCTCTTCACACTCTAAATCCCACTTATCGAAGATGTCTAATACTTTTTGTTCTTTGCCTTTTTCAACAACGACAAGCATGCGCTCTTGAGACTCTGAAAGAAGAATTTCCCATGGCTCCATGTTTTGACGCAACGGTACTTTATCCAACCAGATGTCCATTCCGTGCTCACCTGCGGCGGACATTTCACAAGAAGAACAAGTGATACCGGCAGCCCCCATGTCTTGCATACCTACAACAGCGTCAGTTTCCGCCAATTCCATCGTTGCCTCTAAAAGCAATTTTTCTTGGAACGGATCCCCTACTTGTACTGATGGGATATCTTCTGCAGAATCTTCATCTAAATCTTTAGACGCAAATGAAGCACCGTGAATTCCATCTTTACCGGTTGCAGAACCTACAATAAATACCGGATTACCGACACCTGAGGAGGTTGCTGAGATTTGTTTACCTACCTCAACGATTCCTGCTGAGAAAGCGTTTACTAGCGGATTTTGATGGTAACACTCATCAAAGTATACCTCGCCGCCGACGATAGGAATACCGAATGAGTTTCCGTAGTCACCAATTCCCTTGCTCACTCCTTTAACCAACCATTTGGTACGGTCCTCAGAAGGCTTACCAAATCGTAACGAATTCAACTGAGCGATAGGACGGGCACCCATCGTGAAGATATCACGGTTGATACCTCCCACACCAGTCGCAGCACCTTGGTAAGGTTCTACAGCAGACGGGTGGTTGTGTGATTCAATCTTGAATGCACAGGCAAGACCGTCACCGATGTCAACAAGGCCGGCATTTTCTTCTCCAGCTTCGACCAACATATGTGGGCCTTTCTTTGGAAGTTTCTTCAACCAAACGATGGAGTTTTTATACGAACAGTGTTCACTCCACATGACCCCATAAACGGAGAGTTCGAGGTAGTTTGGAGTACGGCCAAGTATTTCTTTGATCTTGTCAAACTCTTCTGGCAAGAGGCCCATTTCTTTGGCCTGGTCTAAAGTTGCAACTGAGGTGCTATTCATTATTGAAAAGAATTTGTGCAAATTTAGGTATTCTTACAGCAACACATTTGAAAACCATGCGCAATATTACTCACACCTTCCTATCTCCATTTGTTCATAACCTACTCTTGCTTCCGTTGCTTGTCCTTTTTTCTTGCTCAAGTCAGAAAGGTCAGGAGTTTGACTTGGTTATCAAGGGCAACAACATTCACCATCTGGATACCACTGTAGATGCTCAATCGATACGTTGGATCGCTGTTAAAGATGGTCGAATCGAAGGATTCGGAAGTCAACTAAGTAAGGCGCCCAAGGGCAAAAAGGAGATTCTAATAGGTGATGATCACCTTTACCCGGGTTTTATTGATGCACACGGGCACATTTACGGATACGCAGAGACCTTGCATACAGTGAGTTTGTTTGGAACCCGATCCTTGGAGGAGTGCCTGGAAAGAATTCGCGATTTCAAAGCGGCGCACCCTGAAAAAGAGTGGATCATAGGGCGTGGCTGGGACCAGAACGACTGGACTAATTCTTCTTATCCGACGGTGAACGATTTGGAAGAATTTGAAGACAAGAAGATCTTCCTCACGAGGATTGACGGTCATGCTGCATGGGTCAACCAGGAAGTAATGGACGCTTTTGATATTGAAGTTGGAGCCGTTATCGACGGAGGGACGGTGTTGAATGGGGTTTTAGTCGATCGCGCGGAAGAATTGGTTGAATTGCCAAAATATACGAATGCATTTTGGCGAAAGGCATTATTACAAACTCAGGACAGTTTGGTAAAATACGGCATTACAGCCTTGACCGATGCGGGGCTTCACTATGAGCAGATCTTGCTTTTGGATTCCATGATTGCTGAGGGAACTTGGAAGATTGCCGTTAATGCGATGATCAGCAATACTGAGGAAGACTTGAGTTACTTCGAAGCACATGGTCCAGTAGAAAAGCCCTTGCTTAGGGTGAAAAGTGTCAAGGCCTACTTGGATGGTGCCTTGGGTTCGCGCGGGGCATTACTTCGAGATCCCTACCACGATCTACCTCAGCATTATGGGTTGCCACTACTTTCTGTGGCGCAACTCGATACACTCCGGGACCGTTGCTTAGATCAAGGTTGGCAGCTTTGTGTACATGCTATTGGTGATAGTGCTCATCATGTGTTGTTGCAAAGCTTTGACGCATTAGATCGCACAGCAGACTTGCGCTTCCGCGTCGAGCATGCTCAAATCATGACCCCGGAGGACAGTGCGTATTATGCACATCCGAACATTGTTGCATCCGTACAGCCTACCCATGCAACTAGCGATATGTATTGGGCGCATGAGCGTTTAGGTCCACATCGAATCACACATGCATACAGCTACAAACGTATTTTAAACGCCTCAAAAAGAGTCGCTTTAGGTACCGATTTCCCGATCGAACATATCGATCCCTTAGCTACTTATTTTTCTGCCACTACTCGTAAAGACAAAGCCAATTGGCCAGAAGGCGGTTTCATGAAATCTCAAGCACTCTCTCCCCTACAAACCCTCCGTGGCATGACAGTAGACGCAGCATATAGTGCGTTTTCAGAGCACGAGTACGGCAGCATAGCTAAAGGACAATTGGCCAATTTTACCGTCCTGAATCAAGACCTACTCGCTAACGACCAACCACAACAGAATGAAACTACAGTGGTGCAAACCCTTCTTTCTGGAAGAGTCGTTTATCAATAACGGGCTATATTAAATGTACATTTTACATTTTGCCTATATTTAGGACCCGCAAAACACTACAACACGAAACACTCCAACATGAAACAACCAACTCGCTTATTCGATATACCGCATTACCAACAGGAACACATGCCTATGGAGGTCATGATGACCTCCAAAGTAAATGGTGAATGGAAAAGCTACACCACCAGCGAATTTATAGCGGCGGTAGATAAAGCATCGCGTGGTTTACTTGCACTCGGTGTGCAAGCCGGCGATAAAGTAGCACTGATTTCTCACAATAACCGTTGCGAATGGAACATCATGGATCACGCACTTCTTCAAATAGGAGCTGTGGATGTCCCGGTCTACCCAACGATGACTGAGAGCGATTACGAGTACATCTTTAACCATAGTGAAAGCAAATACTGTTTTGTTTCTAACGATGAGCTTTATGATAAAGTGCACAACATCTTAGACAAGTGCCCCACCATGAAGGGCATCTATTCTTTTGAGAAGTACGAAGGAAAGCATCATTGGGAAGAGGTCAATGCCTTAGGTGAGGACGATTCAAAACAGGCTGAAGTTGTCAAATTCCGTGATCAAGTTCAACCTGAAGACCTCGCGACCATCATTTACACTTCTGGAACCACCGGTCTACCCAAAGGTGTTATGCTCTCACATAAGAACATCGTTTCGATTGTGATCACTGCGACTCCTCGTATTCCAGGGATCGTTAAAAATGAATCACGCGTATTGAGCTTCCTTCCAGTATGTCACAGCTTTGAGCGCTTCATTCAATATTTATACATCTACAATGGCGCAAGCATCTATTTTGCGGAAGCTATTGATACCATTAAAGCAGACCTCAACTATTGCCAGCCGACGATTTTCACTGCCGTTCCTCGACTTTTAGAAAAATTCTTCGACGGCATTATAGCGAATGGTACCAGTGCTGGAGGTGTGAAGGCTAAAATCTTCGAATGGGCTGTTGGCCTTGCACTTCAATGGGAACCGGAACAAGCTAAAGGTGGGTTCTACCATTGGAAACTTGACATTGCCGATAAACTCGTGTTCAGTAAAATTCGTGAAGCGCTTGGGATGTCAAACATTAAGGCAGTGGCTTCGGGGTCAGCAGCTTTGCAACCGCGACTTGCCCGCTTTTTCAATGGTATCGGAGTACCTATTCTAGAAGGTTACGGTCTCACCGAAACTTCTCCGGTGATTTCTGTAAATACGACCAACGGAAAAAACATGCTTCGCATTGGCGCTGTAGGTAAAGTGCTCGAAGGCCAAGAAGTTAAGATTGCTGAAGACGGAGAAATCTTAATCAAAGGTCCTAACGTGATGCTTGGGTATTACAAGCAACCTGAATTAACGGCGGAAGTCATGACCGATGATTGGTTCCACACAGGAGATATCGGTGTCATCGAAGACGGCTTTATACGCATTACTGACCGTAAAAAAGAAATGTTTAAGACTTCTGGTGGGAAATACATCGCACCTCAGGTCATTGAAAACGAACTGAAAGGTTCGCACTTGATAGCACAGAGCATGGTGATAGGTGCCGGACGTAAATTCCCATCGGCCATCTGTATCCTTAACGAAGCAGGCGTGAAAGAATGGTGTAGCCGCCACGACATTAAGTATACTACGTTTGAGGAGATGGCTAAACATCAGCAAGTGATTGATCGTGTATGGCGTGATGTCGAAAAGGCAAATGCCAACTTTGGGAAATGGGAGCAAATCAAGAAGATCATTATCGACACGGAAGAATTCACCGTCGATAATGGATGTCTTACCCCTACCTTCAAGGTCAAGCGTAAACCAATTCTAGCAAAATATGAAGCGAAGATTGAGGAGCTTTACGCGGAGTAAGCAGTTCTTCTCAATCTCGAAAAGATGATTACATCCCAATGCTCTTAAATGAGTATTGGGATTTTTTTTTGACCCCGTTCTACGCCCTGGCCTTTTCAATTCCTAGGATTTGAAGTACTCAAGTCATGGCATTAGCCTACTCTTAAAAACACGACAGAACGTTACTACTGATTTTTGAGCACAAAAAAACCCACTTCAAACGAAGTGGGTTCTAAAAATCTTTACACTGCTTAAGTAAAGCTTATAGCGCTGCAACGTGCTTTGCTAAGCTAGACTTCAAGTTAGAAGCTTTCTTCTTGTGGATGATGTTGCGTTTTGCAAGTCTATCCAACATAGAAACTACTTGTGGGAACATTTCTGTTGCCTCAGCTGCATCTGTAGTGCCGCGTAGTCTTCTCACAGCGTTACGTGTCGTCTTGTGATAGTAACGATTGTGAGCAGCCTTTTTGGCTGATTGACGAATTCTCTTTAAAGCAGACTTATGGTTTGCCATGTCTTTTCAATTAATTTTTGTGACCCGTACGGGAATCGAACCCGTGTTTCCGCCGTGAAAGGGCGGCGTCCTGGACCGCTAGACGAACGGGCCAAAATACTCCAGAACTATACCTCGTTGTTTCGAGGAGTGCAAATGTAAGCACGATTTTCAATTCTGCAATACCTTGGGCAAAATAAATCGAGTTTTTTTCGATCTTTTTCTCTCCTAGTACGCCTTCGCAAAAACTACGCGTTGCGCGCTAGGCTTGCCGGTCAGGATACAGGTCCCTTCTTCTTGCTTGTTATTCAACGGGATACAACGAATAGTTGCCTTCGTCATATCCTTAATTCTATCCTCGGTCTCTGAAGTCCCGTCCCAGTGCGCGTAAACGAATCCAGCGCTGTTTTTGATGAGTTCCTCAAACTCTTCCCAAGTATTGGCCTCATGCGTATGCTCCTCTCTAAAGGCAAGTGCCTTTGCAAAAAGATCATTTTGGATTTGGTCTAAGAGTGCAGGAATCGCAGTTGCCACATCGTTCTGGTCCATGAACTGTTTCGTGAGTGTATCACGACGCGCTACCTCAACAGACCCTTTCTCAAGATCCTTCGGCCCTATCGCGATACGAACGGGAACTCCCTGAAGTTCGTATTGGTTGAACTTCCAACCCGGTTTATGGGTGTCCCTATTGTCATACTTTACGGTGACACCTGCTGCACGCAGCTCCTTCATCAGGCCTTCTGCGACTTCTGAGATTGCATCGAGCTGCTCTTGCCCCTTGTAAATAGGTACAATAACGACTTGATATGGAGCCAATTTTGGCGGCAAGACCAATCCATTATCGTCACTATGGGTCATAATAAGTGCTCCCATCAAGCGCGTACTTACGCCCCATGAGGTGGCCCAAACAAATTCTTGCTTTCCTTCCTTATTCTGAAACTTCACATCAAACGCCTTGGCGAAATTCTGCCCTAGGAAATGAGAAGTACCTGCTTGAAGGGCTTTACCGTCTTGCATAAGCGCTTCAATACAATAGGTCTCGAGCGCGCCTGCAAAGCGTTCACCTTCAGTTTTCGTTCCGCGAAGCACTGGGATAGCCATGATTTCCTCTACAAATGTGGAGTACACATCGAGCATCGTTTCTGCTTCGGTAATCGCCTCTTCTTTCGTTGCGTGAGCGGTATGCCCCTCCTGCCAGAGAAACTCAGCCGTTCTCAAGAACAAACGCGTTCTCATTTCCCAACGCACAACGTTCGCCCACTGGTTCACAAGAATTGGTAAATCACGGTACGACTGGATCCAATCTTTATAGGTATCCCAAATGATCGTTTCCGAGGTAGGACGTACGATGAGTTCTTCTTCCAATTTAGCCGCTGGATCGACAATAACCCCTTTACCGTTCGGATCGTTCTTCAATCTGTAGTGGGTAACCACTGCACATTCCTTGGCAAAACCATCGACGTGCGATGCCTCTTTTGAGAAATACGATTTCGGAATGAACAACGGAAAATAGGCGTTCATATGCCCTGTTTCCTTGAATCTACGATCCAAATCTGCCTGAATACTTTCCCATATCGCATATCCGTATGGCTTGATGACCATCGACCCGCGCACTCCTGAATTCTGAGCGAGATCGGCTTTAACCACCAATTCATTGTACCATTTCGAATAATCTTGTTCCCTAGTAGTGAGATGCTTTGCCATTTATCTTAGAAGTTGGTATAACTTTTGTACCTTGTTAATAATGAACGGCAAAGTTACTGAAGTTATGAAGAAGCACCTCTTATTTGTGGGTTTAAGTTATGCACTACTTACTGCATGTAGCACGCCTGTAAGCCTCACTGACAACTACTTTGAGGATGAAAACTACTACAACCCCACCCTACCTTCTCCTTATTTTGCCGGTGCAACGACCCCTTCCGCTTCGGATGATCCACAGCAGATGGATTACGATGCGCTTTGGGGCGATGATAACGACTTTTCTCAAAACGCCCCTGTAGTTCGACCTCAAGGCGGTAATACTCACTTTAGCTGGGGATTTTCTCCAGGAATGAGCGCTATAAGCGGGTCTTCTTTTTGGCGCTGGCGCTTGATGCAACAAAACTACATGTACGGAACCACCCCCTATGGATTTCAACCTTTTCAAGGTGGAGGTCAGTGGCACAACAACATGTGGCAAGATCCATGGAGTCCACAGTGGAATACCTTCGGCTACAGCTCTGGCTGGGGCAGCAACGGATGGTACGACCCTTGGAACCCGTACGGAAATGGATGGGGCAATAATGGCTGGAACAACCCCTGGAATTCGTACAGCTACGGCAACGGATTGAACAATAACGCATGGACCAACAACGGATCGAACGGTACAATACGCAGTGGCACTAACTATGGCGGAGCTCGTCCATCCAAATACAACACTTCACGGGGAAACTCGGCATCTACAGGAAAGACTTCGGATACTCCAGATCGTCCCAAGCAACCCACAGGCTGGAGCGGGATCTTAACTCCAGTAAAACAGCGAGTCAATTACAACATAGACCAAACAACAACGAAGCAATCTGTAAAAAGACTGCGCGAAAGAGAAGTACGCCGCGTATCGCCCGCTTCGTCTCAGCCCACTTCAAACACCACAAAAGGAACGTCTAAGGTGCAGCAACCACGTAGACAGAATCGTCCGCAATATAATTCTTACGACCGAGTCACACCACAAAGAGGCAGCACCTTTCAGCCAAGAACTACACCGGATCGCAGTGCAACGCCGCAGCGTAGTACATCTCCCCAGTCCAGTAGCAGCCCTCGCCGTAGTTCTTCAAACAGTTCCAACTCAAGCGGTAGAAGACGATGATTATCAGACAGCTGATCGTTAGCGCATTGGTCGTCATCTCGTGCAGCGTAAAGAGTCAAACACTCGACTATTACGACCAGCTCAATCAAAGCGCACAGTACGGAGACGCGAGGTTCAATGGACTTGCCGGAAGTATGACTGCCATGAGCGGCTCGTTCACTGCACTCGCTTTAAATCCAGCAGGCGCAGCGCTGTACCGTCAAGATGCTTTTGGAATGGACCTGGGGATTTTCACCAAAAGAAACACGTTAGAAAACGGGAGCGTTCGTGGAAACACAACCACCATGAATGTCGGTAACGTAGGATTTCTTGGGCGCGATCCCGTGAGCGGATGGAACTTTTTTTTCACCTACAATAGCGACCAACTCTACAGGGAACGTCTTAGGGACACAAGGCTGAACACGGGCAGTATGACTCAGCAATGGATGGACCGTTCGGAAGGCACTCCTCCAGATTTCTTACCTGAATTGGGGGCGTATGAAGATTTGCTCTATCAAAGTTATGCGACAGATTATGATGTAAATACCCAGTCCTACAACTCGACGGCCAACCTGAGTGATGTGGATTTCCAACACATCTATTTTCGAAAGGGCATGCGTAACAGATGGAGTTTCGGAGGAGGTAATGCGTTAGGAAAAACATTGTATTACGGCGCCGCAGTGCAGCTTGTGCATAGTTTTGAAACCGTGGAGATCGAGCACGATGAAACCTACAATAGCACGACAGATTTAGCTTCACTGGAGCTTACGGACTATTGGAACAACAATGCGATCGGAATTTCTGCTAATCTGGGCGTTCTATACCGTCCTGTCCAATTTTTACGTCTTGCAGCAGCGCTCGAATTACCGCAAGTCTACGCATTCTCCCAGGACTGGGAAGTAGACTTACGAGCCGTGAGGCCGAGCGTTTCGGCTTCCGAGACCAGTGCCGAAGGCTATGGTGAAGAGTACATGTGGTCGATGATGACCGCCCCTAAACTACGCAGTGGCGCTACACTTGTTTTAGGACGTCTTGGGCTGATCACGTTAAACCATGCCTTGATACCGCACGCTTGGAGCGCATCCATCAGTAGAAACGAGCGCTACCTCAATCCTATCATTGATGCATCCTTAGCGAATCAACACCTGATCAGTACTGGCGGGGAGATGCGTATCGGACTGGTTACACTCCGCGCAGGAGCTGGGTATAGCCCTAGCTATCGTGAGGCTTTTGGCGACTACTGGAGAACGGGTGCCGGAGCAAGCATTCGCATTGACGATGCCACGTTTCACCTAAGTTGGAGTCGAATCACTCAGCAGACGCAGTATTATCCATTTAGTGCGGACTACATCGATCCACTTACCTACACGACCATGGAAACGATGGTCAGTTTCGGGGCGCTCTGGAAATTCTAACCGCCTATTAAAGGTGGCTTTTGGCCCTTTTGTGGTAATTTGCAAACTCACTGACGTAAAACCGCGTTAGTTAAAGAGAAAATCGTTTGCGTACCATGAATCTACATTCCCTAAAAAAGACCACACTACTTCTTTGTACTGGAGCATTGCTTTTGAGTGCCTCCGTTTACGGACAGCGCAAGAGCAAGGATGACACGCCGGACTGGACGGAGCAAAGCACTACCGCTTTTAAGTTTAGAGAGCTGGGCCCTGCGACGACCTCAGGAAGGATAGCTGACCTTGCTGTGCATCCTACGAAAACTTCGGAGATGTATTTGGCGATGGCTTCTAGTGGCATTTGGAAAACCACGAACAATGGTACGACTTGGTCGCCCATTTTCGACGCAGAAGGCAGCTACAGCACTGGATGTATTACCATAGACCCGAATGACCCAAATACGATCTGGGTAGGTACAGGAGAAAACAACAACCAGCGTTCGGTGGCTTATGGCGATGGCGTTTATGTAAGTCATGACGGTGGACAGACTTGGGAGAATGTAGGTCTGGAAGAAAGTGAACACATAGGAATGATTGTGGTGGACCCTAGAGATTCGAAGCATGTGTATGTTGCTGCCTATGGCCCCTTATGGAGCGCGGGCGGAGACCGAGGCATTTACGAGACTCGCGATGGCGGAAAAAATTGGACACAGATTCTTGAAGTCAGCGAACATACCGGATTTAACGAGATTCATATGGATCCACGTAACCCGGATGTACTTTTCGCTACAGCACATCAGCGCAGAAGACACGTCTACACGCACCTGAGCGGAGGTCCTGAAAGCGGCATGTATAAAAGTGTAGACGGTGGGCAAACTTGGAATAAAGTGCAAGGCGGGCTTCCTTCAGGAGACGTGGGTCGTATCGGAATGGATATTTCACCTGCACATCCAGAGGTGCTTTACGCAACCATTGAAGGACACGGAACCTACCGTTCGCAAAACAGCGGAGCGAGCTGGACCAAGCAAAGTGGCCACGAGACAAGCGGAAACTATTATGTCGAGCTCGTTGCGCACCCCACAGAAGTTAATACGGTGTATAGCATGGACACCTATGCACACGTCAGCACGGATGGCGCAAAATCATTCAAGAACATCCCTAAGAAATTTAAGCATGTGGACAACCACTGCCTCTGGATTGATCCTAGCAACACGGACCACATGATCATGGGTACCGATGGCGGCTTATATGAAACTTGGGACGGTATGAAGAATTGGGATTGGAATGCAAATATTCCTACGATCCAATTTTACCGTGTGGCTGTAGATAACGATTGGCCCTTTTATAATGTATACGGCGGTACGCAAGACAACAACTCTTTGGGAGGACCTTCGCAAACGATCAATCGTCGAGGAATCATCAATAGCGATTGGTTTGTCACCAATGGTGGCGACGGCTTTGAAAGCGCCACTGATCCTGCTGATCCGAACATAGTGTATGCACAAGCGCAATACGGCTGGCTGGTCCGCTTCAATAAGCAAACCGGCGAGAAGACCCCTATCCAACCACAACCTCGCTACAAAGAGGCTGCTTACCGATGGAATTGGGATGCTCCTCTAGTTGCAAGCAAGCACCAAGCTAAAACATTGTACTTCGCTGCAAATAAAGTTTTTAAAAGTACCGATCGCGGTGGCAGCTGGACCGTCATCTCTGAAGACTTGTCCCGTCAGCTCGATCGCAACCGACTTCCGATCATGGACCGGTACTGGGGACCAGAGGCAATCGCACTGCATAAAAGCACTTCGATTTATGGCAATATCGTCACCTTAAAAGAACATCCAAACCATGAGGGTGAGCTTTGGGCGGGTACTGACGATGGACTCGTTTGGAAGACCACGGACGATGGTAAAAATTGGTCAAGCATCAAGAACTATAACGCGCTGCCTAAAACGCAAGTAGGATCTCTTAGTCTGCCACTGGTCTACGTTCAGGATATTGTACCGTCGAGACACGACGACAAGATTGTTTACACGGTCTTTAACAACCATAAAAACGGCGATTTCACACCTTACATCTACAAGAGCGATGATGGAGGCAAGAGCTGGACTGCACTTACGAACGGTCTTCCTGAAAAGGGAAGTGTTTACGCCCTGGCTGAAGACCATATTAACCCGGATTTACTGTTTGCAGGTACCGAATTCGGCATCTGGTTTACCCTGGACGGTGGAGCCAATTGGAAAGAATTGGGCAGTGGACTACCAACAACTGCAGTACGTGATATTGCTATTCAAGAGCGTGAAAACGATTTGGTTTTAGCCACTTTTGGTCGCGGGTTTTATGTACTCGACAA
>CATITW010000044.1 GCA_949547975.1 Cryomorphaceae bacterium
CGCTCCGGAAAAGCTACTTCTGCAGGAGTTTCCTGGTAAATGGAAGCGTCTTGCGCATAGGCGCGCTGAAGCAAAGAAGCAGAAGGTGTACTCATCAGCGGTTACACCATGAAGTTATCGGTGAGTTGACCCTCGCCCAATTCCGCACTGCCTGTATTCAAATGACGCAATAATGGACAAGGGCGGTAGCGGTCGTCGCCGTAATGTTTGTGGCAGCGTTTGAGGACGTCTAGAACTTGGTCCCAGCCCATCTCACGGCCCCACTGGATCGGGCCTTTCGGATAGTTGACACCTTTGGTCATTGCGAGGTCAACATTTTCTGGAGAGGCGATGCCTTGCCATACCGCGTCGAGCGCTTCGTTGATGATCAAACACAGGATGCGTTCTACGATTTTTTCGCTGAGCATCGGATCGATCTCTGCCTCTTCTTGCGCAACCAGTGCGGCGTCTTTTCCGGAGGCATAGTTGTAAAATCCGCGACCGGTTTTACGGCCTAAGAGCCCAGCTTCCATAAGGCGCTTTTGTGTGATGGACGGGCGGAAACGTGGGTCATAGAAAAATTGGCCCCAGACGGTTTCGGTAACCGTGTAATTCACGTCATGACCGATCAAATCTGTAAGCTCAAACGGCCCCATGCGGAACCCGATGCTCTTCACTGCTGCGTCAATCTCCGCGATACTTGCCACGCCCTCTTCGTAGAGTTTGATGGCTTCGCTGTAGAACGGACGCGCTACTTTATTTACGATGAAACCTGGTGTATCCTTCGTAACCACAGGGACTTTGCCCCAAGCGGTCATGAGCGCTTCCATGGTTTCGCTGAATTCTTCGCCGGTTTTCACCCCTGGAACAATCTCTACGAGCGGCATCAACGGTGCCGGATTAAAAAAGTGCAACCCGCCGAAACGCTGCGGGTGCTTTAAATCTGCGCTCAGTGCGGCGATACTCAAGCTCGAAGTATTCGTACACAACCAAGCTTCTTCCGAAATCAGGGGCTCTACTTCAGCAAACAAGGCCTTTTTTACCTCCAAGTTTTCGATGACCGCTTCAATCACGAGATCGGCTCCTTTCACGGCGTCGATCGAGGCACTCCATTGCATTCTGCCTAGGGTCTCGGTGCGCTGCTCGGCACTCATGCGGCCTTTTTCCACCCCGCGAGCGAAGACTTTTTCGATGGAACTACGGCTGCGGTCGGTGGCGCCGGGGAAACTGTCGAAATACACGACTTCGCACCCCTGTTGCGCTGCGATCTGACCTATGCCCGTGCCCATGGCACCTGCTCCTAATACGGCTACTTTCATGTTATTTGCCTTTAAAAATTGGCGCACGCTTCTCTAAAAATGCTTGCACGCCTTCATTAAAATCTTCCGTTTGTCCGGCACGCGTCTGGAGCGATTCCTCCAAATCTAACTGCGATCTCAAATCATTCACATACGCCTTATTCAACGCCGATTTCGTCAACGCAAGACCCTTCGTCGGCATCTGCGCCATGCGCTCCGCTAGAGCTGTAACCTCAGCAGAATAGGTGTCTTCAGAAAACACTTGGTAAATCATGCCCATCTGCAACGCTTGCGCCGCAGGAACCTTGTCTCCAGTCATCATTAGTGCACTCGCACGCTGGAACCCGACCAAACGCGGCAAGGTAAACGTACCGCCACTGTCCGGGATCAAACCGATCTTGCTAAACGCTTGAATGAAACTTGCCTTTTCATGAGCCACCACAATGTCACAGGCCAGCGCGATATTCGCACCTGCACCTGCAGCAACGCCATTCACGGCGGCAATCACCGGCTTCGGCAACTTGCGAATCGCGGTAATGATAGGGTTGTAGTGGTCGCTAACGATCGTGCTCAGCTCCGGCCCGTTCGGATCGGTAGCTTCCGCCAAATCTTGACCCGCACAAAAGGCTTTTCCGTTTCCGGTAATCACCACGGCACGAACCTCCGCAGTATCCGCAGCTTCTTTCAAAGCCGCTTGAACGCCGAGCGCGAGATCTCTATTAAAACTGTTGAATTTATCCGGGCGATCGAAGGTGATATAGAACACCCCGTTTTGGTGGTTGGTTTGTAACATGCTTCTTGAGAATTGTTCCCCCAAGGTACACCAATACGCACTTTTGACCAATTCCCTAAAGCGGCACTTTTACAACTTTATCGAACGCATCATCGCCTCCATCTCGAGCACGACATTGCGTTTCTGAGCCGTAGGACCGTACAGCAAACTCTCAATGGTCAGAATGCGATCGTTCTTCTCGTCATAAATCGTGTAAGACAAGAAAGGACCGCCCATAAAGTCGCCTTCCATGCGCCATAAACCGCGTGTTTCCAAGGCAAACATGCCGCTAATCTCCGTATTCGAAATGGTCGGCGGAATGATCGTTTCCGTAGTCATGTACGAACCTTCATAGGTCCCTTCAAAATAGTGTTTTCCTAAACTATCACGGTGTGCAATCACGTCATCGACACTAACCAAACCCTCGGTCATCGGACGTTCACTCACCAGCACATACTGAACCGTACGAACCGTTTTGGTCGCGAAGATTTTTAAGCCCTCCTTATCTAGAGTAGGATCGAAACCCTTGTGCATGAGCATGCTCTTGATGCCCATCTTCTTCATGTTCTCATGCGTGTAGGCATAAGACGATTTCTTCAGTCTGCTTTGGATGACCCCCATATCGTGCTCCTTAAACGCACTGATGATTTGTTTTGCGCTTGCTCGAATGCTTTCTGTGATCGCCTTGCTCGAAGGCGCGGTGATACGAACGATGCGTTGAGGACGTGCCCAAAGGTCCTTTTGCATCTTCACAAAGGAGGTGTCGCTAGGCTCTACCCACATGATGCTTTTCGTGTGCCTCAACATCTTGTTCATGTCCTTAGGCTCCACGCGGTTGACATCAAAATAGGCTTCCGACTGCGGCAACCCCTCTTGATCGGCGAGGTACAGTTCGCGGAACGCTTCCCCAGCTTCCCCTTGCCATAAATGATCTGGCATCACAAGGAGCAACTCACTGTGCGTTCCATTCGAAGGAACCAAAATGCGCTGTGACTTTTTTTCGGTACCATCTGCATTCTTTGTGCTACATGAAATGGCAAAGACTAGTGCTAAACTGAGTGCGGTGAATCTGAGTAGTGAGGTCGTCATGGGAAAATGGGTTTGATGTATACTGTATAAAGACAAAAAGTGCGCCAATCTCCGCTCGTTTTCGTTAGAGTCTTCTCGGGTAAACGACGATACGCTGCCCTACGCGAATCATGTCGCTTTTCAGTCCGTTCCAGCGTTTCACTTCGCTGACACCCACGCCGTACTTCCCTGCGATGTGCCCGAGCGTTTCGCCACTTTTTACGCGGTGTACCGTACGCTCATTCATCTGCGTAAAGTCCGGCATGCTGCTTTCGCGCTCCTGAAAATAGGCTGCTGCGATGCTGTATACGCTGTCACGAGTGGCGCGGAAGGTTTCTGCGTCCGCCTTCGGTAAGGTGATGTAATAATCCTGTCCGCTGACCACCGGAACGATCTTGTACCGGTACTGCGGGTTCAAAAATTCCAACGTGTTTGTGGACACTCCGAGCTGCTGTTCGAGCTGTTGAAAGTGAAGTTGTTCGGTGATCCGTACAGTATCAGTTGCCTCGTAATAGGCGGGTATTTCCGCCGGTCCTACGCCGTACAAATGACCGTATTCCATTGCATAGGTGGCCGCGATAAACAGTGGGACATACGCCGAGGTTTCTCGCGGTAAAAATGGACGTATCTCCCAGTAGGAACGTTTGCCGCCGCTTCGGCGAATGGCTTTGCGTACGTTACCAGGTCCGCTGTTGTAAGCAGCAAGTACTAGATTCCAATCTTCAAACACGTCGTACATCTTCAGCATGTACTGGCAAGCCGCTTCAGTGCTCTTGAGTGGATCGTTGCGATCGTCTACATAGCTGTTGACCTTCAGGTCGTACATTTTTCCGGTACTGTACATAAACTGCCAAAGCCCAGTGGCTCCGACATAGGAACGTGCCTTAGGGTTCAGTGCGCTTTCCACTATAGCGAGGTACTTCAGCTCAAGCGGCATGTTGTATTTGTCTAAATGTTCTTCAAACATCGGGAAGTAATATTCTCCGTGGGCCATCATACGACTCAGACGCTTCGTGCCGTATTTTAAATAGCGCTCGAGGTAGCGTTTAACCACAGGATTGTACGCCATTTCGAATGGTGTGCGCGCATCGAGATCACGCATGTAGTGTTCGAATATGCTGTCAGTAAGCGGGAGCGGATGTAGGGTATCTACCACACGGTAGGTGGCGGATGCGGACATCAGGTGTAGCGAATCGAAAGCAGCAAGGCGCTTGTCCAATGCATATAAACTGGCAGAATCGAGGTCGCTCTGTGGTTTCGCCTCCAACAGCAGTGTACTGTCAGATGCTGTTACTGCAGTAGAAAGGCTATCGCTGGATTGACCACTAACGGTGAACAGGGAGGTTATTGCCAGCAGGACTGCGATAGTCTTTGTCATAAAAACAATGCTTAGTGGGTTTGAATCCAGCGTGCCATCTCTAGAACATCTAGATCAGCACCAAAGGCGCCCATCACATGAAGTCCCATAGGCATGCCATTCGGGTGAACACCCATCGGAACGCTCACTGCTGGGTTACCTGC
>CATITW010000045.1 GCA_949547975.1 Cryomorphaceae bacterium
AGCGTTTTGATAAAATTCTCTAAGTCCTCTCGTTCTGTGGAAGTTAGCTCTAGTTGTACCCGGTTATTTCCCCGTACCAATTTTGGATCGACCGTCACGTTATTCACATCCGGTATCACCTCATTATAGTGCTCTAAGACCGTAGTAAACTCTATAAAATCTCCCGTATGCATCATTGGCGTATGTGGTTGCCCCTGAGCGTTTAACACATCGCGCAACGAAGGAGACCGGGTGTTGGTCGTATCGAACCCCGCAGGATTTCCTGCCTCATGATCTACGCCATTGTTTCCCGAGTTCGGTGCTATGTCAAACTCCGGCGGACGGTGACATCCAGCACATCCTGCACCACCCCCTGTACGCACGCCCTGTAAGCCGATCTGTGGTGGATCTATAAACAGCGTCTTTCCCCTATTCTCGCTATCTGTAAAATTTGAGAATGGAGCAGCGTTTCCTGGGGCATCCGCTCGTCCCTGATCGAAGCGTGAATCAAAGCTTTCTATGGAAAATACAAAGGCTTCGAGCGCCTTGGCTATTTCTGTCTCTGTAATGGCCGTATTTGCATCAAAAGCCCAAGTAAACAGCTCTTGGTAGTAAGAAACCGTTGCAAGCTTGCGCTCCAAACTGTCGATGTTTGGCTGATCGCCAGCACCGCTGAACCCCATTTCTATGTGGTCTTGGATCGGCTGAGTGACTTGGTCGTTCAAGTCTGCTGCGCGCTCGTCCCAAAACATGCGTAGATCACTGCCGTAACGTATGTTGACTAAACGCATGCTTTGTCTGCTCGTACGTCCACCGTCAAGACCCGTGCTTTGAGCTGTGGGATCGCCAAAGCCATGCGCCCTCTGGTGGCAACTAGCACAGGCTATGCTGTTGTTAAGACTTAATAAGGTGTCGTAGAACAACACCCGCCCCAGGGTGGCTAAACGATCGTCAACATCCTCACCTAGGCGTTGATCTTTTAGAATATAGTCCGGTGCATTCGATGCATAGGACAGCGGCGGATCAAAAGGGACCTTGTCACCGAAAACTGACGTTACTGCAGGCATCTCTCCAGCAGGCAATGGTGTTCTATCGCAGGAGAGTGCGAAAACACTGATGGCCAAAACGAGGAGTCGATAGTGCATGTGAGGGGCGCCTAAAAAACGTATTACTCGGTGATTAGATCCAATTCATCAATCAACCATTTTTGTCCGGCGAATTTGTCGATGATAAATAGCACATAACGGCTATCCACCATGATGTTACGGCAGATATCAGCATCAAAATTTACATCACTCATCGTACCCTCCCAGATGCGATCAAAGTTCAAGCCGATCAGCTCTCCACGTGCATTCAGAACAGGAGAACCGCTGTTACCGCCCGTGGTATGGTTCGATGCGATGTTACAAACCGGCAGCTTACCATTTTCAGCATAAGGGCCATAATCCTTAGTGTCGTAGAGCTCGACCAGTTTAGACGGTAAATCAAACTCGTAGTCACCGGGCTTGTATTTGGCCATGGCCCCCTCTAGATAGGTGGTGGTTCCGTAGTTCACCGCATCGCGAGGACTTACCCCTTCTAGTTTTCCATAGGTGACGCGCAGGGTGCTGTTCGCGTCTGGGTAGAAATTACGCTCCGGGAATACTTCCATCAAGGCGCGCATGTAGGTAGCTGAAAGCTCCGTAGCACGTTTCATCGCAGCGTTATCAGGTGAAACTGCTCTGAATCCGTCGAAGGCAGCGGTGTGGAATGCTGAAGCTAGAGGAGCCAGCGCGTCTAGATCTATCTCTTGGTCGTTTTCCGCGGCGAAGAGCAGCGCATCGATCTCGTCATGAATTCCGTCAAGTGCTTCCGATGCCGTCTGCTGTCCGATCAGATTTGGGAACGTTTGTAAAGCGAGCGCTAACATGGCAGTCGATGTTTTTTCGCTTACGGTACGGCTGTAATTGGTTTTGAAATCTAAAACTGCGGCTACCGCATCCTCGTTCGAGCCCATGCGTTTCACCTTATTGATCAAAGAAAACCACTCCATGCCGTAGTAGATAGTTTCGATGAATTCGTTGCGTTTGTACTGCGCCTGGGCGAGTTGCGTCTTTGTTACAGCGATTTCATTCAATACACCGCTGTATTTGTCCCACAGATCTGCATCTGCTGCGAGACGTGCCGTGAACTCCGCCTCCAATCTGCGTTTACGGTCAATTCCTTTGGAAAATTTAACCCCTTCAATCTGACCGATCCATTTTTTCCAACCGTTCGCGATGCGGGCATATTTCGAGGCGTATTTGAGCTGCACTTGCGCATCTGCGCGCATTTCAGCATCCATGATCGAGAGCAAAACGTCTCGGATCTCTACGCGGCGGGCATTTTCTACATTCACCAGCTGGTCCATTTCGACCGCTGTTAGATATTCCTGAGTACGGCCTGGATAGCCGAATACCATGGTGAACTCTCCCGGAGTGCGCGGTGCAGTATTTATTTTTAAGTGCTGTGCAGGGGTCATGGGCATGCCTTGCTGATCGTACACGCGGAAAAGACTAAAGTCACCTGTGTGGCGTGGGAATACCCAATTATCGGTATCCGCCCCGAACTTTCCGATGGAGCTTGGCGGAGCGCCGACGAGTCGTACGTCGTTGTATTTGATGGTGGCGAGCAGGAAAAATTGGTTGTTGCCGAAAAACGGAACGACCTTGTACAACAAATCGGGATTTTCAGCCTTCTTTGCCGCAATAACCTCTGCTTCAAGAACTTTGAACTGGTCACCTGAACCTATAAGTGCATTCGTCACATCCTCCATGTAAACCAATTGTTCCACGAACAGCCCAGGATTTTTGAGCTCCTCGTCCATCGAACGTGCCCAAAAGCCGTCCTTCAGGTAGTTGTGTTCCATCGAGCTTTGCTTCTGAATCTGGCCGTAGCCGCAGTGATGATTCGTCAACACCAAACCTTTGGAAGAAATGAATTCGCCCGTACAGAATCCACCGAAGCTTACGATGGCATCTTTTAGGGAGCTGTTGTTTACACTGTAAATATCTTCAGCACTGAGCTCACAGCCCATCGCTTGCATCTCGGCAATGTTATTATTCAGGAGCATCGGAATCCACATGCCCTCTTTTGCGGAGGAATAGGTCACCGAAGCGATTAATGTGAACAGTAGTAGGAGTTTCTTCATTGGACTATTGTATTTTGCGAAGTGTAAACTTAAACAATAGCAATGAAGAAATTAGTATTAGGTGTCCTCGCTTCTGCCGCTCTTTTCGCTTGTACGAGCGATCAAGAAGGCTTTGAGCTGAAAATAGATGCACCTGCAGCAGGAAATAGCCCCGTAAAAGTGTCCATTGAAAATAACGAGATCTTATTTGAAGGCACTTTGAA
>CATITW010000046.1 GCA_949547975.1 Cryomorphaceae bacterium
TATGTACGTTGCGATTATACCGGCCATGCGTCTTTGATCATATCTACAGCGCGCTCAAAGCCGAATCGTTCTAAAATATCCGTTCGAACGTCTTGGCCGAGCTTGAGTGCTTTGTCGGTGTCGTCCAATAACTCGATTAATTTCTTAGCGAAATCCGCAGGGAAGTCGCTCAGCGGTATTAGTGGATTGTGTTCATCATACACGCCTTCAGCACCTATTCGAGTACTGATCACAGGAATGCCCATTCGACCATTTTCTAAAAGTTTGATGCGTATACCAGAGCCGGATAGTAGCGGTATAACTGAGATTCCGTGAGACGAGGCGAATGCAGCAGCACTGGGTACTCGACCATGGACGAAAATGTTCTTGGAAGGGTCGCTTTTGATGTGCCCTGGAGTGTTGTTTCCAGCAATGTGAAATTCGGCATTTGGTCGAGCCGATAAGACTTTTGGCCACACTTTGGCAATGAACCACTCTAGACCGATGAGGTTCGGTTTCCAATCCAATGCGCCTAGATGGAAACATTTGAACGGGACGACCTCTGACAGCGGCTCGGCGGGAGTCACTGCTACAGGTACGTGGTGTGTATTTGAATTTAAAGCTTTGAACCAAAACGCATCTACCGGTGAAATACTCCAGATGCTATCTGCGAGCTGGGTGATGCGTTCCTCAAAGTTGCGAAGTCTATTGGATTGTATTTTAAGATACGCCCTTCGTAGAGGATCACCTACATTTAATGCGGTACGTTCCCAGATGATGTGCTCGAGGTTGTGCGTTCGCAGCACTACTTTTTTCCCTTTGACCTTGGCGATTGGCATGTAATAGCCCATAAATGCACCTTCAATAATGACGACATCAAAATAGTTGTCTTCAAAGCCGTAGAGCCATTCCTGCATTGAATGGACCAAGAACCGAGTTGCGTTGTATGGTTTGTTAGTGAGCAACAGATTGATCAGACCCGTTCTAGGGTTGGGCGAGGTGTCTTCCTCGAAAGTCTTCAGCTCGATCTGTCTTTTTAGATCCTTAGGGAAGTCGTCTACATGTTTGCGGTGCTTGAGTGTGTTTATGGCGCCGTAGGTTACTTCGACGTTCGGAAGTTGTAAAATACACTCCAGGGTTCGCGCCATGGCGATAGAGCTCCCGTCCTTGGAGGGGTAGGGGATTTTATTTGCGAGGATTAGGGCTTTTGTCATTCTTAGGTTTTGTCAATTTTGATACCAGCCTATTGTATGCTTCTCCGGACAGCAGAGCTGTATCTGTTGAAGCGCTATAGGTCAGCCAAAAAGCGATAGGGGCGAGAATAAGAGACGGTAACCAGATAGCCAATTGAACATCCATGAGCATCTCTCTTCCCATTTTTTCAAAAGTGGTATTTAAAATGTGAAAGACCAAGAAAGCAACGGTAGATATTACTAGTGGTAGGCCAATTCCTCCTTTGCGAATGATACTACCCAGAGGCGCTCCAATGAAAAACATGATCAAAACAGAGACCCCCAATGCAAATTTCTTGTAATATTCAATCCAATGACGCATGTATTGCTCTTCCCTCCATTCCAATTCTCGTTGCATGGTTTTCAGGTAATCTAAATTGCTCTTGGAGAGACGCAAGGCATTTTGAGTTGCCCTTAAACGCATTCCACTGACCAAATTTTTCAGCAGATTGTCTCGAAGCGCAGTGTCGTTTGTGGCTGTAGACGGATCGATGTAGTCAAATTTGTATTTGCCTTTGAGGTTCTTTTTGAATTTCGCCTCGCTTTTGGCCGTACGTTCAGCGAGTGTATCCGCTTTTTTGCGCAGCTGACTGATATTAAGCATCATAAAGTCTCTGCGACGGTTCTTGTATAAATCCTGTTCGCTAAGACCATTGATGGGGAAACGGATGAATGCCGTGTCAAAAACACTGCGCGCCCATGGCATTTTAAGTCGGTCCTTTCGGTCTTTTTTGACGATATCCTCGTAGGTGGCACCTTCGTGGAGTTCTATTTCCAAATACCTGTCGTTGTCAATGGTACGCATGATGCCTGATGAGGCGGTAAGTACCTTGTGATTGCCCTTTTTATTTTCCTTGTGGTCGTAGATGTAGATGTCTGACAGGACTTGCGGTTCTTCGCCGCTTTTCTCGCCAATTTTTATGCTGTACCCGTCAAATCCACGATAGAAAATCCCAGGAGTGATGTGAAAGGCGGGTTTACTTTTCGAGATATTTATGAGAAGGCTTTGGCCCTTTAAATTGGCCACAGGAATGACATTGTTGTAAAAGTAGAAGGAGCCAATCGCGATGAGTACGTTTAAAATAACGAGAGAGCGAATGCCGCGAAAAAGGCTAATTCCCGAACTTTTCATCGCTGCCAATTCATAGTGCTCCCCAAAGTTCCCAAAGGTCAGTAAGGAGGCGAAAAGCACACTTACGGGCAAGGCAAATGGAACGACGCTCGCCGCCCAATACATCATGAGCTCCAGCAATACATACCACTCAATGCCTTTACCGGCCAAGTCTCCAATGTATTTCCAAACCATCTGCATCAAAAAGAAAAAGACCATAATACCAAGGGTAGGTATTAGTGGCCTTATAAAACTCTTTAGGACGTAGCGGTCGAGCTTGGTCATTAGGATCTACAGTCGGTAGTAGTCTTTAAATTCATCGGCATTAATATCGAACAAGTTTGCGGATAGCGCCGTATTCGTCTGGTAAGTATTCACGCGAAACACATTGTTGGAACCGTTCGTACCAAACTGTGTGTAGTTGTCGAGCAGTAGCGTAGACATATTTACGCCAATGAGAATTTCCTTAATTTCCTCGTTACTGACGGGTTTTAGTCGAATGTACTGAATGGTTTTACCGTTTTCATTCGCTTTTCCTGCCAATTTATAACTGTACCCGCTTTGGTAATTTTTTAGGATGTCCGCTGGGCTTAAACTGGTTTCTTCGCCAGATGCGGCTACCTCGATCTCTTCGTCTTCAGGGTAAATAAGATAAGCGGTAGTGCCGTCAGAAAGGAAGGTGAAGGCATCGGTAACTACACGAACTTTTTCTCCGATCGCATAGAGTTCACCATTGCTTGAGCGCTCTTTCATTCCCCCGTTTGACGGGACTTCCATGGTGTTGGTGAACGAGATGTGCTGAGACTCAAGGGCAAGTGTACTTTCATACACTTGATTCAAAAGTGATTTTGCTTGCTCGTGGCTTTGCGCAAAGGTGATCAGCGGTAGAAGTAGTAGTGCAATAATTCTCATGGCGTGCAATTTACGTATCTCCATTCAATTTCTGTTCCAATGCGAACTCATCCGGGACTAAAACTTGTCTTGCCTTAGAACCTTCGAACGGCCCCAAGATACCTGCAGCCTCGAGCTGGTCTACGATACGTCCTGCTCTGTTGTAGCCTAATTTCAGTTTTCTTTGGATCATTGAAGTCGAACCTTGTTGGGTCGCCACTACTAATCGAGCTGCGTCTTCGAAAAGTGCATCGCGATCCGCAGCATCAATCTCTCCTACGCCGCCGCCTTCCTCACCTACAAATTCAGGCAGCTGATACGCCATAGGGTAGGCCTGTTGGTTGCCGATAAAGTCACAAATGTCCTCCACCTCTGGGGTGTCGACAAAGGCACATTGCAAACGGATCAGGTCAGAACCTTGCGAAAACAGCATGTCACCCTTACCGATGAGTTGATCTGCCCCTCCGGCATCTAAGATGGTTCTAGAATCTATTTTAGAAGTCACTCTAAAGGCGGCACGAGCGGGGAAGTTGGCTTTAATGATACCAGTAATAACATTCACGGAAGGACGCTGTGTAGCAACGATCAAATGAATCCCGATCGCACGGGCCAACTGCGCAAGACGAGCAATAGGCATCTCGACTTCTTTCCCTGCAGTCATGATTAGATCGGCAAATTCATCAATCACCAAGACGATATAAGGCAGGAATTTATGTCCTTCTTCAGGATTCAATTTTCGTGCAATAAACTTCGCATTGTATTCCTTGATGTTCCTTACCATGGCGCTTTTAAGTAGCTCATAGCGGTTGTCCATCTCGATACAAAGGCTGTTTAATGTATTGACCACTTTAGCGGTATCCGTGATAATGGCCTCGTCCGAATCTGGCAGTACCGCGAGGTAATGACGCTCTATTTTATTGTACAAGGTCAATTCCACTTTCTTAGGATCCACCAACACAAATTTCAGCTGGCTAGGGTGCTTTTTGTAGAGTAAAGAGGTAAGAATGGCGTTCAAGCCGACCGATTTACCTTGACCCGTAGCACCAGCCATCAACAGGTGAGGCATTTTTGCGAGGTCAAAGACAAAGTTGTCATTGGTGATGGTGCGCCCCATAGCCACGGGAAGCTCCATGTCGGAGTCTTGGAATTTTTTACTGGCGATCACTTGCTTCATGCTCACCATTTGCGGCTTGGCATTCGGTACTTCAATACCGATGGTTCCTTTTCCAGGAATGGGTGCGATGATACGAATCCCCAGAGCA
>CATITW010000047.1 GCA_949547975.1 Cryomorphaceae bacterium
AAAAGAAGTGTTAAAGTTCTGATAATCAATGTTAAAATTGGTTTTAATAGCGAATGCAAGATAGGGGGTTTTTCCATGTCGTTAGTCGAGCTCTACTTCTTATATTTACGAACTTGTAACCCAAACGTAAAACCAGTACATATGGTTAAAAGAATACTCACGCTAGTTTTGACTCTATTCGTAGCGATCAGCTTCGGTCAAACGCGTCCAGGTTCCATCAAAGGAACAGTGAAGGACAAGCGTACCGGCGAAGTCATTCCATTTGCGACCGTTATCGTTAAAGATAAGGATGTGGTTGTTTCTACAGGAACGACGGATTTTGATGGAAAGTACAACATCAACCCTGTAAATGCAGGAGTGTACAACCTCACGTGTAACTTTATCGGTTACGCAGACTTTAACTTGAACGGTGTCACGGTCTATTCCGGAAAGCCGAAAGTCGTCAACTTCGACATGACGGTTGAAAGTACGATGATTCAAGAGGTTACCGTAACAGCACAAGAGGAACTCATCGAAACGGGGAAAACTTCGGACATCGTAAGTTCAGAAGAGATCAAAAACCTTCCATACCGTAACTTGAGCCAGATCGTAGGTACCACTGCAGGTGTATTCCAGCAGGACGGTAGCGGTTCATTCAATGTTCGTGGTGCGCGTTCTTCAACGAATGTCGTGTTTATTGATGGTGTGAAAGTTCGTGGTGACGTCAACCTCCCGCGTGATGCGATCTTGCAAACGGAGGTAATTACTGGTGGTCTTCCTGCACAGTACGGTGATGTTACCGGTGGTGTAATCTCGACGACTACTAAGGGTCCTGCACCGTATTACTTTGGTTCTTCCGAAATCTTGACGAGCTCTGTGTTCGATCAATACCACTACAACCTAGGTGCACTTACCTTAGGTGGACCTATTATTAAGAGTAAGAAAGGTCAACCAATTGTGGGTTTCCTTCTCGCCTCAGAATTCCAATACAACAGAGACGGATCGCCTCGTTCGCTCCCAACCTATAAAGTCAACGACGAAAAATTGGCGGAGCTTCAAGCAAATCCGCTCGTTCCAGCATCTTCAGGTTTCGGGGTATTGAGTGCAGCGGACTTTTTGACTGCCGACGATCTCGTTACTCAAAACTACCGTGAGAACGTTGCGCGTACGGCCTTCCGTTTCTCAGGTAACTTGAAATTCGTAACCTCAGAAAAAACGACATTAACCATCGGTGGTCGTTACAACATGAACCAGGGGATGAACGGGAGTAGATTCAACGAATTGATGAACTACTCAAACAACGCGCAGTCATTCTCTGAAGACTGGTCGACCTATGTTCGCTTCCAGCAGCGTTTCGGTAACCCGTCAGATTCTTCTGCGTCGCTCATCCGCAACGCGTTCTATACCCTTCAAATGGACTTCACCCGTAACCGCCGCATCACTCGTGACGCGCGCCACGGCGAAAACTTCTTTGATTATGGACACATCGGTAAATTCACCACGACTTACCGTCCACTCTACACGCTAGGGTCGGATACCATCAAGGATCCAAACGATCCGAACTATGGTAAAGTGATGGATGCCTACACGCAAGCAGTATGGCAGTCGATCGATGTAGACTACCAGGCATCTGATCGCAATCCGATCTTGTCCAACTACACGTCGAACTTCTTCAACTTCGTAGACGAAAACACCATCTTTAATAACGCCGTATCTCTTGAGAGTATTCGTGCCGGTGGTGGTTTGTTGAACGGTGATCAGCCCGCTTCTGTGTATGGCCTTTGGGGGAACGTTGGTGCCAATCAAGCGAGCTATAGCAAGCTTTTGAACGACCAGTTCCGTATCACAGCATCGTCAACGTTTGACATCAAAGACCACTCACTCATCGTAGGTTTCGAATATGAGCAGCGTTTTGACCGCTCTTGGAATCTTGGTGCAACAGGACTTTGGACACTCATGCGTCTGCTACAAAACGATGCCATCCGTGAGCTTGATTTGAACAACCCGATCGCTTCGTACGATAACAACGGTGTGTTCCAAGATACGCTCAGCTATCCACGTTTGTTTGATTCAGACAAGCCGAGAACTTTCGACCGCAACTTGCGTGAAAAATTGGGTATGGATCCAAACGGAACAGACTGGTTGGACATCGACAGCTACGATCCAGAGACCTTCTCTTTAGATATGTTCTCTGCAAACGAACTACTGAACATCGGTTCAGGTCAATACGTGAGCTACTACGGTTTTGATTACCAAGGAAACCAGCTTTCAACCCGTCCTTCATTGAACGATTTCTTCGC
>CATITW010000048.1 GCA_949547975.1 Cryomorphaceae bacterium
CACCGAGCGAATTCAGCAGCACAAAACGCACCTCGCCCGCCTGATTCTTTTTATCTGCCAACTGCAATTCCCACAGCGCATCGAAATATTTGTCTTCAACTTTTTTCCAAGGATACACCTGTGCGAGCAGCGCTTGTAGTGCCCATTCCTCACTCAACATCAGCGCCAAATGGAGGCCTTGCACCACGGCAAATCCGTGTGGAATTTCATTTCCCTGTCCATAATGAAGACTCTCCCAAGCGTGACCGAATGTGTGCCCAAAATTCAGCACTTTTCTTCGTCCACGCTCTTTAAAATCTTCACGAACGACGCCCAATTTCACCTCGACCGAACGCGCGATCGAAGCAGCATCTATGGCTCCAGGCTCCAACTGCAGCACCTGCGGCCAATCCTTTCCTGAGATGAGACTGTGCTTGATCATTTCTCCATGACCGCTTTGCCATTCTACCTGAGGCAAACTCAACAAGTGATCGGGATCGATGACCACCACGTCGGGCTGTTGGAACACGCCGATTTGGTTTTTCAGGCCGCCGAAATTGACACCATTCTTACCGCCGACAGAAGCATCGACCATGGCCAATAAAGAAGTTGGAATTTGCGCGAAGGGAATCCCACGTTTAAACGTGGAAGCCACAAATGCGCCGAGATCACACACCATGCCTCCGCCGATATTCAGCAGAATGCTGTGCCGGTCCGCGCCATACTCTAACATCGCATGCCACAGCTGTGCCGCAATCTCAAGGGACTTACTCTCCTCACCTGGATCCACCTCAAGCACTTCATAGTCTGCATCGAGATGGGGCAACTGTTGCACCACTTTAGGTAAGCAAACCGCTGTGTTTGAGTCGATCAGCAGAAAAGTTTTGGACGGCTGCACGGTAGCGAGCCAGCGGTCTAGATCTGCATAGCCTTCAAGGCCATAAACGGGGGTAGAGTTCGATATATTCACCCTTCAAAAATAACACTTCTAGGCACTATATTTGAATTTCCTAACACAGCGTGCAATGATTGATTTTTCTAACACGGAGACGGCCTTCAAGATGAAGACGAACATGGATTTGAAACAGAGCCAGTTGCTCTTTTCAACGTTGAGTTCGCCTTCAGTGGTCCACCTTCTTAAGTCGCTCACCATGGCGTCTCTGAAGCTTCGACTCCCCATCAAAGGGATCGTCAAAGCCACCGTTTTTAGACAATTCTGTGGCGGTGAATCCGTGAAAGAATGTGACGCTCAAATCCGCCGTTTGGCCCAAGGAAAAGTCGGTGCCATCCTCGACTACAGTGTCGAAGGCAAGGCGCAAGAGGCAGATTTCGACCGAACGCTCGAGATGACCTTGCAGACCCTGGACCACGCAAAAACACATCCCTTCATCCCATTTGCCGTGTTTAAGCCAACCGGTTTAGGCAGCATCGATCTCTACGAGAAAGTCAGCAAGAATGAAGTACTGACTGCCGAAGAACAGGCCGCTTGGGATCGGGTTACGAAACGCTGGAAAACGATTTTTGATAAGGCAGATACCTTACGCGTTCGCGTGATGGTGGATGCGGAAGAAAGTTGGATTCAACCAGCGGTAGATGAACTCGTCATACATTTCATGCGCCAGCACAACCGCAATGCCGCGATCGTGCACAACACGGCACAGATGTACCGTCACGACCGCTTGAAGCAACTGGAGGATGCGCTAGAATTGGCCAAAGATGAAGGGTTTAAATACGGTGTGAAGATTGTTCGTGGCGCTTACATGGAAAAGGAACGCGCACGTGCAGCTGCGATGGGCTATGAAGATCCTATACAACCGGACAAGGCAGCTTCGGACCGCGATTATAATGCCGCACTGCACCTGGCCATCACGAATCTTGAGCACATGGCGGTCGTCATTGGAACGCACAACGAAGAGAGCGTTGAACTTGCCGCTTCACTGATGAAAAAATTGATGATCAAGCTCAATGACGAGCGCATCTATATCGCGCAACTCTTCGGGATGAGCGACCACATCAGCTTCAACGCTGCGGCCTCTGGGATGAATGTGGCGAAGTATTTGCCGTTCGGACCTGTTAAAGACGTGCTTCCCTACCTGTTTAGAAGGGCGGAAGAAAACACGAGTGTAGAGGGGCAAACCGGAAGAGAATTAGGCCTCATCCAGAGCGAACTGCAGCGCAGAAAGGGTTGATCCTTTAGTCCTGAACGCGAACCACATCCAAAACGCGTACCGTATCTTTGCAGTTTTCGAGCGTTAATTCGTACGGATAGCTTTCGAAAGAGACGAAGAGAATGTACTCACCACAAGGTTCTTTTCGGGTATCACTTTTCCCAAAACGCACCTTGCCCTCGCGGACTGCACGGTAGTACAAGCTGTCTTGACTCAGGTCCAGCACTTCGTGAACCAGCGTAGTAGAATCCACTGCCTTTGTACGGAACAATTTTTTAACGCGTGCTTGCGGTCCATACGCATAGTCCAGATCGCGATCGCCGAAAAAAGCAAATACGATCAGCACACCGAGGCCGATACCGATGATGTAAAATAAAAGTCTGCGTAAAAAAGCCATACTCCGGTTTAGAATCTAAAAAGCGTTACAGCGTACCGAACAGCAGGGAATCATTGGAAAACGGCAAATCAAAATGCTCGCCCAGATGACGCTTGGTCAGTAAACCGCGGTAAAGATAAAGTCCCGCTCGAATGTTTAGATCAAAATGCAAGCATTCTTGTACACCACCGCCAGCTGCCATTTCCCCCAGCATAGGAGCCACAAAATTACTCATCGCAATACTCGCGGTATGCCCCACAGCACTTGCAATGTTTGGAACACAGTAATGCACTACTCCTTCGTGCACAAAAGTAGGTGCATCATGCGAAGTGATTTCCGATGTTTCAAAGCAGCCGCCGTGATCGATACTGATGTCGATGACTACACTTCCAGCGCTCATCTGCTCCACCATATCCTCTGTGACCACCACTGGTGTTCTACCTTCTACGGGAGCTAATGCACCGATAACGATATCTGCTTCGTTTAATCTTTTCGAGAGTACTACATCCTGGAGCACTTCTGTACTGATGGAATATTCGAGCTGTTCAGTAACGCCACGAAGGCGATGTACGCTCGCATCCATAAGCACTACAGAGGCGCCCATTCCGAGGGCCGCACGTGCTGCTGCCGTGCCCGAAACACCTGCGCCTATAACCACAACATTTGCTGGAGCTACACCAGGAACACCACCGATAAGCTTGCCTTTGCCAGCACCCGAGGCACCCTCTGCAAGCAGGCTTGCCCCTAGACGCGCCGCCATCTGACCGGCAATCTCACTCATCGCTATGCGCAGGGCACTTTGATCGTCGCCGTTGCGCACTTCTTCGAGCGCCAAGGCCGTTATTTTTTTATCGGCAAGTGCTTTAAAATAGTCGCGATTCCGCGTTCTTAGCTGCAAGGCGCTGATCAGTGTCTGACCGCCGCGCATCATGGCTATTTCCGAGAGCGTGGGTGGTGCAACTTTGGCAATGACCGCACATTCAAAAACTTCTTGAGGACCGCGAACGATGGAGGCGCCGGCTTCGGCATACATCGCATCGGTAAAACCGGCTGAGCTCCCGGCACCTTGTTCTAAGCGGATTTCGTGCCCATTGCGAACCAAAACTTCCACACTTTCCGGCGTGAGCAGGATGCGGTGTTCGTTCATCTCGCGTTCTTTGGGAATGCCGATGTGCAGCTGCGCATCTTTCGTCGCTACTGCCAGGCGTTCTTCTTGAGTTGCGAAAGCGGTTTCCGACCAGCTAATATATTCACTCATGGTTCCAAGGTATTTCGGCTGCGGTCACTTCAGGGTAAAACAGGATGTTTCGAAGCGAATTATCCTGAGCAGTAATCACAACCCGTCCTACGGTGTAAGGTAAGAAAGATTGCACACGTTCCGCCCACTCGATCCAAACCGGACAACTTTCATCCACGTATTCTTCAAAACCCAAACCATAGGCTTCGTCCTCGTCTTCAATCCGGTAGGCATCCACATGATAGAGGGTTCCTTGGGGTCCGGAATGCTCCTCGATGAGCGCAAATGTCGGAGAAGATCCAGCATCTTCACTCCCCCATGCTTTGACCAATTCAGCACACAGCGTAGTTTTCCCACTGCCCATAGGCGCATCGAGCACATTCACAGCGCATTTTTGAGCTTCGAGAATCTTGCGTGCGACCTCCGGCAGATCGGCCAGAGCAACATCTAAAAATTGGATACAGCTATTTTGCTTCGAGAATTGCATACGGGATAATCAACTCCTCCAAAGATACGCCACCGTGCTGATAGGTGTTTCGATAATACTGCACGTAGTGGTTGTAGTTGTTCGGATAGGCATAAAACTGATCGTTCAATGCAAAAATAAATTCATCAGCGATGTGACTTTTCGGCAGTCCGACGCGCGTAGGATCCTTCACCACAAGACTGTGCTTGTTTTGATAGCTCATCCCGTTGCCGTTCTTAAATCGCAGGTTCGTCGTCAGGTCGCGCGTACCCACCACTTTGGTCGCTTTATTCACATTCACGGTCCCATGATCGGTCGTTACCACCACGGTAAACCCTTGTTTAGCAGCCCACTGCATTGCTTTTCGCAGCGGAGAACCTTCAAACCAAGTCGCGGTCAACCTCCGATAGGCACTGTCATTTGAAGCCAATTCCCGGATCACCTCCACATCCGTTCGTGCATGCGAAAGAGTGTCCACGAAGTTGTACACCAAAGCCACAACATCGGCGTCTTTGTTCTTGTGAATGCTGTCCACAAACTTCGTTGCACCGCGCAAATTCACCACTTTATGATAGCGCATTTGTTTCGATCCCAATCCCAGCGCATGCAATTGCTCCTGAAACAGTTCCCCTTCAAATGCGTTTTTCGAACCTTCTTCGTGCTCTTCTTTCCAGTACTGCGGAAATTTCTTTTTGATCTCCAGCGGCAACATTCCCGCAAACAACGCATTCCGCGCATACTGCGTCGCCGAAGGCAGGATCGAGCTGTAGAGCCCTTCTTCTTTGATGCTAAAATCTTCGTTGATCGCCGGAGCGATGGCCTTCCACTGGTCGTAACGCAAGTTATCGACCACTACAAAAAACACCTTCTCCCCTTTGCGCAACCTCGGACCCACGACCTGCCCCACCACTTCGTGCGACAGCATCGGGCGCTCGTCGGAGGAAAACCAATCTTCATATTCGTTCGAAATGAAGCGGCAAAAGAGCTCATTCGCCTCTTTTTTCTGAGTCGTAAGTACCCCTTTCAAGCCTTCTTCCTTCCCTTGATCCAGCTCCAATTCCCATCGCAGCAGCTCCCGATAAAACGAGGACCATTCGTCCCAACTCCGCAGCCCTTGCATGTCCATGGTCAACTTCCCAAAAACCTGCTGGTACCCGCGCGTGGTCGCCTGCGTCACCAATTCGCGCCCTTCCAAAATCTTCTTCAGACTTAAAAGCACTTGATTCGGATTCACCGGCTTGATCAAATAATCCGCAATTTTGGACCCGATAGCCATCTCCATGATGCGTTCTTCCTCACTTTTGGTGATCATCACAATCGGCATTTCTGGCCGGACCAATTTCATCTTCTCCAACGTTTCCAAACCGCTCAAACCCGGCATGTTTTCGTCCAAGAATACCGCATCAAACGCCTGCTCAGAAATCACATCCAGTGCATCCGAGCCGTTGTTGCACGTCTCAAACGTATAGCCTTTTGCTTCCAGGAACATCAAATGCCCTTTGAGCATATCTATTTCATCGTCTACCCATAAAATATTTGGCATAATTGGTCGTTTAAGTCTTGTTAAAAGTAATACGCTTCAAGGCCTGAACCCTAAGCAGCGTGCAGTATTTTTACGGATTCAGGTAAAGCACTACACATTGAGTACAAAGAACAAAATCATTAACGACCCCATCTACGGGTTTATTACCATCAAAGACGAGCTCATTTTCAAGCTCATCGACCACCCCTCGTTCCAGCGTTTACGACGCATCTCTCAACTAGGCCTCACCTACCTCGTGTATCCCGGTGCCTACCACACTAGATTCCACCATGCGATCGGCGCCATGCACCTGATGGGCCGCGCCATCTACACCTTGCGTCAAAAAGGACACGAGATCACCCCCGAAGAAGAGCGCGGTGTACTCGTTGCCATCCTTTTGCACGATGTGGGCCACGGACCCTTTTCGCATGCCCTTGAACACACCTTGATCCCCGGAGTCAGCCACGAAGCGCTGAGCCTCAAGATCATGGAAGATTTGAACCAAGAATTTGACGGCGCACTCGGCCTAGCCATCGACATCTTCACGAACAACTACCCAAAAGCCTTCCTTCACCAGCTCATCTCCTCACAGCTCGACATGGACCGCTTGGACTACCTGCGTCGCGACTCCTTCTATTCTGGAGTCACCGAAGGCAGTGTCAATTCCGAACGCCTGCTCACCATGCTCAACGTGAAAGACGATCAGCTCGTGGTCGATGCAAAGGGCATCTACAGCGTTGAGAAATTCCTAGTAGCACGACGCCTCATGTACTGGCAAGTCTACATGCACAAAACCGTGCTCAGCGCAGAATTTATGCTCGTTAACATCCTCAAGCGAGCAAAATACCTCGCCAGCAAAGGCATCGCCCTGCCCGGCACCCAAGCCTTACAGCATTTCTTGAAAGCCGACTACACCTGGAACGACTTTGAAGAAAACCCAGAGATCATCGCAAAATTTTTGCTCCTCGACGACTTTGACGTGATGAGCGCGATCAAGGACTGGGCCCTACACGAAGATTTGATTCTCAGCGACCTCAGCCGACGCATCGTGCATCGCAAGCTGTTGAAAATACGTCTTCAAGCGGCACCCTTCGACGAAGCGCTGCCAGAGAAATTGGCCCAAGGTATCCGGGAACAATACGGCTTTGAACACGGCGAAGAAGACTACATGCTCATCGTTGCTAAAGTCAAAAACCACGCCTACAACAACAAAAAGGGACACATCAACCTCCTGTACAAGGACGGCACCACCAGCGACATCAGTCAGGCCGCGGATCAGATGACCATTCAAGCCCTCAGCGAACCCGTTGAGCGCCATTTCATCTGCTACCCGCGTGAACTAAAACATCTGTTATGAGGCACGAAGCACTCTCTTTAGCCGAAATTGCGGCCACCCTCGGACTCACGCCAAAACTGGGCTGGGAAGATCGCATGATCACGGGTGTCGCTACACTTTCAGAGGCAGAGGAAGGCGATCTGTCGTTCCTCGCTAACCCAAAATACATCGAGCAAGCGGTCAGCTCTAAGGCCAGCGCCATCATCGCTGCACCAGGAACCCGTCTGGAAAATGAAGCGATTCTGCTCGAAACGGATGAGGCGTACATGCTTTTTGCGAAACATCTGCATGTGCTCGAACAGCGATTCGTTTCTAGAACACCCGCCGAGTCGAACCACGCAGCAGACTCCACTGTTGACCCAACCGCTGTGGTAAGCCCCACGGCTATCGTCGAATCTGGCGTAGAGATCGGTCCAAGAACGGAGATTCGCGCCGGAGCAAAGATCTTGCGCGGTACCCAGATCGGGGCAGACTGCATCGTAGACGCCGGCGCCGTATTAGGGGGTGAAGGATTCGGCTGGGCACCGGATGAAAATGGTCACTACCACCGCATTCCACAGCTCGGAAATGTCGTTTTAGAAGATCATGTCTACATCGGGGCAAATACCACCGTGGATCGTGCAGCGCTTGGAAGCACCCGCATCGGGGAAGGATCAAAAGTGGACAATTTGTGCATGATTGCGCACAATGTACACATAGGTAAACACACTGTAATCGCCGCCCAGACTGGGATAGCAGGCTCTACAACGATAGGAAACCATTGCGTTCTCGCGGGCCAAGTAGGCATCGCCGGACACCTGAAAATTGGCGATAAAGTCACCATCTTGGCGCAAAGCGGCGTCATGTCTGATGTTAGCGACAATACGACTATCTTTGGCACGCCTGCCTTAAACCACCGACACTATTTAAAATCGTTTGCCGCCTTCAAAAAACAAGGCGAATAAATTATGATGCAAAAGACACTTGCTAACACCGTTTCATTTCACGGAAACGCGCTTCACACCGGTGAAGATGTCCAGGTTACCTTAGTCCCCGCAGCGGTCAACACTGGTATCGTTTTCATACGCACAGATGCTGATTCTACCGAAATCCCAGCACTTGCAAAGCACATCAACCGCACCAACCGCCAAACCATCCTTCAAAAGGGTGAGATCAGTGTAGGTACCGTAGAGCATTTGATGGCCAGCCTTTATGCGCTCGGCATCGACAACCTACGTATCGAGCTTGACGGCAGCGAGGTCCCCATTTTAGACGGATCTGCCGCTCCTATCGTAGATTTGATCAACGGTGCAGGCATCGAAGAACAAAGCGAAGAAAAGAACTACTATACCCTAGAGGAGCCGTTCATCTTTAAAGACGAAGACGGTTCAGAAATCATGGCCTTACCGAGCGAAGACTTCGAAGTAAGCGCACTGATCGACTACGGCAGCTCCGTTTTAGGGCCACAGCACGCTCAGCTAAACAAAATGACCGATTTCCGCGAAGAAATCGCCAGTGCTCGTACGTTTAGCTTCTTGAGAGAATTGGTTCCATTACTCGACCAAGGCCTCATCAAAGGCGGCGATCTGAACAACGCGATTGTCTATGTAGATCAAGAGATTGCCCCTGAGACCCTAGAAAAACTTAAAAAAGCATTCGACCGCGACGATGTAGACGTCACCTCTTTCGGAACGCTCAACAACATCGAACTACGATTTTCAAACGAAGCTGCGCGCCATAAATTGCTTGATGTCGTCGGCGATATCGCACTATTAGGCCGCCCGCTCAAAGCGCGCATCATCGCAACCAAGCCAGGCCACGGTGTAAACGCCGAATTTACCAAGGCGCTCGCGGCAAAAATCAAAAAACAAGAAAGTCGCCCTCAGGCGCCGAAATACGATCCAAACCTTCCACCGCTCAAAACTGTGGAAGACATCATGGAACTCATCCCGCACCGCTCACCATTCCTCCTTGTCGACAAGATCATCACGTTGACTGAAGACCACGTGGTCGGAGTAAAAGCGGTAACGATGAACGAACCCTTCTTCGTGGGCCACTTCCCCGGCGCTCCAGTCATGCCCGGTGTACTACAGATCGAAGCCATGGCACAATGTGGCGGCATCTTAGCGCTTAGCTCTGTGCCCGATCCTGAAAACTATTTGACGTACTTCATGAAGATGGATAACGTAAAATTTAAGCAGAAGGTAGTTCCTGGCGACACGCTCATTTTCGATTTGAAACTCATCAGCCCTATCCGAAGAGGAATCGTTCACATGCTCGGAAGAGCTTTCGTCGGTAACACCTTAGTAAGTGAAGCTGAACTCATGGCACAGATTACTAAATAGATGATTCACCAATTCTCTAGCGTACATCCAGAAGCCCGTATCGGCGACAACGTCGAAATAGGCCCCTTCACCAGCATCGATGCAGATGTAGAGATCGGCGCAGGAAGTTGGATCGGACCCAACGTAACCATCATGAATGGTGCGCGCATCGGAGAAAACTGTCGCATCTTCCCAGGTGCCGTCATCTCAGCCATCCCTCAAGATCTCAAATTTGACGGTGAAGAAACCCTTGTAGAGATTGGTAACGACACCACCATCCGCGAATGTGTCACCATCAACCGCGGTACCAAGGCCTACGGCAAGACCGTTATCGGTTCGCACTGCCTGATCATGGCGTATGTACATATCGCCCACGATTGTATCCTCGGCGACCATGTCATCTTAGTAAATTCCGTGGCCCTAGCAGGACATGTCGAGATCGGCGAATGGGCCATCATTTCAGGCCTTTCTGCCGTGCACCAGTTTGTGAAAATTGGTCCCCACGTCATGGTCGGAGGCGGCGCCATGGTACGCAAAGACGTGCCACCATTCATCACCGCAGCGGGTGATCCGCTGACCTACTCTGGAGTAAACAGTGTCGGACTCAAGCGCCGCGGTTTCTCCAACGAAGACATCAAACTCATCCAAGACATCTTCCGCACCCTCTACCAAAGTGGAAAAAACATATCGCAAGCCGTAGAAGTGGTCAAAAAGGAAATTCCTGCCTCCCCTCACCGCTCCATGGTACTGGATTTTATCGCAAACAGCTCCCGCGGGCTCATCCGCAAATAAACCCCTCCCATGATCGCAGTCACAGGGTTACAAAAAAAGTACGGCAAGCAACACATCCTTAGAGATGTCAGCTTCCAGCTCTCACCTGGAGACGCAGCCGTAGTTTTAGGCGCTAACGGCTCTGGAAAATCTACCTTAATCAAGATCCTCAGCGGCGCTCTAGAAGCCACCGATCACCCTCCTCAATACGAGTTAAACGGTACTACAATCGAAGCACGTGAAGCAGGAAGACTCTGCGGTATCGCTGCGCCCTATGTAGCGCTTAACCCGATGTTCACCCTCACCGAAACCATGGACTTCCACCAGAAGATGTGTGGCTTTTCAACGGCATTCGAACGCACCATTTGGCTAGAACGTGCTGGACTGCAAGAACACACCGGCAAACGACTATCAACTTTTTCCTCCGGCATGCAGCAACGCGTGCGCCTACTGCTCGCTATAGCAAACGATCGCCCACTCCTGTTGCTCGATGAGCCTACCAGTAATCTAGATCAAAACGGCGTCGAGTTTTACAAAGACCTTATCCAACACTTTAGAGGAAATAAAACCGTGGTGGTTGCTTCGAATTTCGTCAAACACGAATACGATTTTTGCACGCAGGAAATCAGTCTAAACAAGCACTACTAGCCTCTTTCAAGAAGCTAAGGCAAAGCCATCCTTTTGCGTTATATTTGGGACAAATTTTAAAAGAGCTATGGCAAGTACTTCGGATATCAAGAACGGAATGTGTATCAAATTCAATGGTCAACCTTTCCAAATCATCGAATTCTTACACGTAAAACCAGGTAAGGGTGCAGCATTCGTTCGCACGAAAATCAAAAACCTTGAAACCGGTCGCGTTCTTGACAATACTTTCCCTGCGGGTTCTAAAATCGAAACTATCGATATCGAAACACGCCAGTACCAGTTCCTCTACAACGATGGAACGGACTACCACTTCATGAATACTGAGAATTACGAGCAACTCACCTTTGAGAAGGGTCTGATCAACGCTCCGCAATTCCTCGTCGACGGCATGATGTGTTTCGTACTCTTCCATGCCACTGAGAACAGAGCAATGACCGTAGAACTTCCACGTACGGTAAATCTCAAAGTAACCTACGCAGAGCCTGCAGTAAAAGGAAACACCTCAACCAATGCCTTTAAAACGGTTACCGTAGAAGGTGGCGCCGAAGTACAGGTTCCACTATTCATCAAAACGGACGAAGAGATCGTCATCAATACGGAGGACGGTTCTTACAAAGAGCGCGCGAAATAAAGAATGCTTGATAGAAAAGTATCAAATAAGAGCCATCTCTCCACAGAGGTGGCTTTTTTTATGCCGCCAATTCCTTCTTAGACAAAATACGCTTGCGCTAAGGTGTAGAGTATCATAAAAATAAAGAACGCCCACATCGCCACAGCGAGTTTGCCCCAAGGCACCTCTTTGCCTTTTTCTAAGGCCCCTACAATGCGTTCTTCTAACTCCCCAAGGCTTAGCGTGTCTTCGACCACCCCAGTGCTTTTAGGAGCATATTCTAACGCGCTATTCGAAAGAACATAGCCGCCTGCGTCCTCCTCTTCTACCCAACCTTCATCGATCAAAGCATCTAACGAAGATCCAATTCCCGCTTCTTCAGCGAAAACCTTGTAGTCCTCTACTGTGAAGGTGTCTTCCGAGAAATGTGCGCGGAGCTTTTGAATGTGGTCTTGCATGGTGTAGCTAAAAATTGAGCACGTTAAAGGTTAAAAAAAATGGGCGCAAAAAAAACCGGCACCCTCAAAGAAGGTACCGGCTCTTATATCTAATCAAACCAGTTGATTACATGTCCCAGAATACTTTCGTGAACATATCATCACCGTTGAACTTAGCCGCAGCTGCGTCAACGTTTGCTGTGTTTAGAGAGTACTCATCGATCGGGTACGAGAAACGATCCGGAGTTACAGTACCTGCACCAGCAGCAACGTTCATAGGAACATTGTACTGACGAACAGCATTGTAAGCTTCAGGAGAGTTGCTGTACATCGCGATCCACTTCTGCATACCGATCTGTGCAGCAGCAGTAGAAGCATCGAATGCAACACCTGCTTGTGCTAGATAAGCATCAGCAGCAGCTTGATCACCACCCCACTCCATAACTGATGCAGAAACTGCATTGTTGTAGTGTGTTGCAGCATCGCCTGTACCTGCCCAACCAGCAACAGCTGCGTGTGCAAGCAAGAACTCTACTTCTACATAATCGATAGCAGCGTGAGACCACGTTGGATCTTCAAGCGCTGTTCCTGGCTGTGAGAACTGGTAGTAGTCAGACTGAAGACCGTGCGGAGCACCGATCACAGAATCTGAACCGCCTAAGTTCTTGAAGAAACCAGCACGACGTGGATCATTGTACATGTTCAACGCATCAGCCAAAGTACCTGAAGCGATGAAATCCGTACGACCACTCTGTACTAGAGTTTCCCACATAGGGTGCGTGTGTGGAGGAGCAGAAGAGTAGAACAAACGCATGTCGTCCGCTGTAGAAGCGAATACACCACCTGCGATTGCTTTCTCACCATACGTCTTCGCTGCTGCTGGATCTGCATCGATGATACGGATCGCAAGACGCAACATCAAAGAGTTGGCTGCTTTGTTCCATGCAGCTGCGTCACCACCATAAATGATGTCTGAGCTACCGAATGCACTCATACCGCTCAATTTGTCGGTAGCAGCATCCAAACGAGCAAGTAGATCCATATAGATCGCTGCATCGTCATCGTATGCTGGAGTGTTTGTTTCAGTCAACGCTTCAGAGTAAGGTACATCTCCGAAAAGATCTACCAAGAACGTGTATGCCAAAACTTCAACCACTTCAATAGCAGCGTCTGCCGCTTGGATCTCTGCATCAGCAGCAACAACATCTGCCAAGGCAGCGCGTGCTTCTTCACAGTCACGGATAACCGTAGTGTACATACGAGTGTATGAACTACCGTTTACGTCACGTTCTGTCAACTCAAAGTTTGACTCGTCTACGTACGTAGTCTGCGTCCACTGCTGAGACCACAAACGTAGGTTGTTTTGGTTCACATTCTGTACTGAAACGAAGTCGTAGTAGCCCATAGTTGCGTTCGCAAATAGAGCTCCTGCTGGAACTTTTTCAGGTGCCTTTCCGTTCGCATTAAGATCGGTAAGGTCCCCAGTACAAGAAGTGATGGCTAGTGCAGCTGAAGCTGCGAATAATAACTTTTTCATTTCTCGTAATTCTTAGAATTTAACTCTCAAGTTCACACCAACTTCACGCAAAGATGGGTAAGCACCAGACTGGTATCCTTGAACGTTACCTGCTGCAAGACCTGCCTCTGGATCAGAGTAAGGAGTGTTCTTGTACAGGATAGCAAGGTTGCGACCGATCAAGCTTACATCTACACCAGCGATCGGCAAGTCAGCCAAAGCGCTTGTTGGTACACGGTAAGTCAAAGCAACTTCACGTAGCTTCACGAAAGATGCATCGTATACGTGCAATTCGTTTGGACCACCTAGTGCCCAACCTAATGCATTACCGTAATCGTTCATCCACATTTTCGTAGTGTTCTCAGTACCTACTGGGTTGCCGTCAGCATCCACAGTTACACCGTCCCACTGCATAGGAGTTTCGATGCCAATGTGTGCAACTTCATCCCAAGATAAACCACCACCATCTTCGATGTTAGAGCGGATTGGGTTTCCGTCAGCGTTTGTACCTGCACTAAAGTCATATACACCTGTTCCGTAACCGTACCATGTATCTAGAGAGAAGAAGTCTCCACCCATTTGCATGTCGATCAATGCAGAAAGTGTAATGTTTTTGTAAGAGAATGCGTTGTTCACACCACCTCTCCAGTCTGCCTGGATGTTACCGATAACACCTACATCACCTACGTGGTAACGAGCACCACCGCGAGAGTTAGTTGTCCAATCGTACACCAAAGGAGCACCAGAAGCACCGTCACGAACAAAAGAAGTTCCTTCTAGTGTACCGTACGCTTCGCCTACACGAGCAGTAACGTTTACACCACCTTGAACAGAAGCCAAGAGAAGCGTTTGTGAATCTCCGAAGAGCTCAACTACTTTGTTGCGGTTTCTCGACCAGTTTACGTTGATGTCCCAAGAGAAATCATCCGTTTGTACTGGCGTGAAGTAAGCGCTAAGCTCGATACCATTGTTGTCGATCTGACCAGCGTTCACATACTTAAAGTATGTACCGGTTGCGGTAGATACTTGAGCAGGAAGGATCTGGTTGAACGTAGAACTTTGGTAAACACTAAAGTCTAAACCAGCACGGTTCTTCAAGAACTTCAATTCGAGACCTGCTTCGATAGAAGAAGTGTTCTCAGGAAGTAAGCTTGCATTGTTCTGCGTAGAAGGAGCAGAAGCAAGAGTCACACCATTAAATGGCGTACCGATACCGTATACATCACTAAGTGCTTGAGCAGGAGCATCAGAACCTACGTTAGCCCAGTTCAAACGAACTTTACCGAAATCAAATCCATCAACGTCAACAAATTCAGAGAAGATGAAGCTCAACGTAGCTGATGGGTAGAAGAACGAATTGTTACCTGCTGGAAGCGTAGAACTTACGTCACGACGAGCAGTAAGATCTACATACATGAAGTTCTTGTAACCGAACGATGCTTGACCGTAAAGACCATCAACACCCAACTGGTAAGCAGTTTCACCTGGTGCCGCTGGAGCAGCCACAGAGTTGCTCAAAGCATAGATACCTGGTACTACCAAACCGCCGTTTGTACCGGCAGAAATAGACTGGAATTCTGTGCGACGCTGGTTGTAACCTACAACCCCTGCGAAGCTAATCTCACCTTCGTTACCGAAGTATTTGTTCCAGTTTAAGTACAAGTCATTGTTACGCTCAGTGAATGAACGGTTATTACGAGTGTACTTACTAACATCAACAGAACCCACTGCGATACGTTCTTCACGTAATTCAGAGTATGTATCTGCAGACATACGACCAGTTAGTTTCAACCAATCGTTGATCTGGTACTCAGCCATGATGTTACCGATCAAACGGTTACGTGTATCCGTAGAGAAGTTCTCTAGTGCTGAGAAGTAGAAGTTATCAAAGTAGTGCGGCTTGGTAGGGTTCGCTGCACCATAACCGTATGCATTCCAAGAGTAGTTTTTCTGACCGTAGTTCATGTACGCATCTTTCTGAGCGCTCATGTCGGTTAGAACGTTGTACCACTGACGGAACGACTGGTTCGGGTTACGAGCATCGTATCCTGTACCGTAACGACCTTTACCGTTTTGCTTCACGTAGTTCGCTTTAGCGCTCACGGTTAGTTTTTCAGAAGCTTTGAATTTACCACTGAAAGCAACGTTATCACGACCGATGTTCGATCCTGGAACGATACCTGTTTGGTTAAAATTCGTAGCAGATAGACGGAACGTAGAGTTCTCACCACCACCGTCAATCGCGAAGTTGTTGTTACGCGTAATGCTCTGCTGCCAGAAGCTCATTGCACCATTTTCAGGAGCAGCGTGGCTCTTAGGCTGACCGTAAGTAGGCAATTCTGGGAAGATAGACTCCCAACCGTATACGTTCAAAGAAGGGTCTACTGCTAGACCGAAAGAAGCATCCTCACCGAAAGGAAGAGCGATGTCTGTGTTACCATCACCATCAACGTCAACTGCTTGTGCACGACCATCAGTGAAAGTAGAATCGCCTGGAGCAGTAGTGATATAGCTACCACCGTAGTAACGACCGTAACCAGGACCGTACTGATTTTGGTGACGTACGAACGTGTTAGCGTTCACAGTACCCACTGTAATACCTGTACTAGCAGTGATACCTAAAGTCTTTTTGCCACCAGAAGCTTTTCCGCTTTTCGTTGTGACAAGAACCACACCGTTTGCTGCACGTGAACCGTACAACGCTGTAGCAGCCGCACCTTTCAATACCGAAATGTTCTCGATATCCTCAGGGTTGATATCCATTGCAGCGTTACCGTAGTCATATCCACCACGACCAGAAGCAACGTTTGAGCTGTTACCAGTAGAGTTAGAGATTGGCACACCATCCACAACGAATAATGCTTGGTTGTTACCTGTCAAAGACTTGTAACCACGGATTACGATATTCGAAGAACCACCTAGCGTACCAGAGCTCTGAATATTCACACCCGCTACCTTACCACTCAAAGAGTTGACAAAGTTGGCGTCTTTCACAGTAGTAACTGCTGCACCATCAACTTCTTGAGTCGCATAACCCAAAGACTTCTTCTCACGAGAAATACCAAGAGCTGTTACAACTACTTCGTCAAGCTGACTTGAAGCAGAATTTAAAGAAACTTGTAGGAAATCAGAAGTTACTGCAACTTCTTTTGTTTCCATACCCATAGATGAGAACACCAATGTAGAACCCTTCTCAGCTGTGATAGTAAACTTACCATCAAAATCTGTGAGTTCTGCATTGTTGGTTCCCTTCTTCGCAACCGCTACCCCTGGTAGTGGTTCTCCTGAAGCAGCATCACTTACTACCCCTGATACAGATTGCGCGAACGCAAAATTTACAGAGAGTACCAAGATGAGTACTGACCACAGTGACAATTTGTTTTTCATTGTACCTGTTTTTGTGTTAAACGTATGTTAAGCGTTGCTAAAGTCTATCATTTTGAATTGAGATGCAAGAGCGTTTTGAATTATTTGCACCTATTAAGGGATATTTTTAGCTGCGACACAAAGAAAGGTCGGTTTTACATCGACATTCTTAACAGAGGTAACTCGTTCAAATTCAACGTGTAGAACTAGAAAAAAAAGGGTATTAGCGCCCTTAATTACTGGTATAGCGAATGCTTATAGAGAAGCGTCTGAGGGCAGGAATTCCGTCAATCTAGGGGCTAATTTTCCTTAGTAGTCTCATTTTGAGACAATGAGAGGACGGCAATAAGTGCAGTGAAGCCCCAAAAAGGTGCGCTGGCCTTGTCCATATCGAGGAAATTATTGAGGAATCCGTGGAGGTAATATGTGATTAAACCTAAGAATGCGGTTCGGAGTAGCCCCTTTGAGCGCGGATCTGTTAGTCGCTGGTAGGCGCGGATGGAAGTTGTTACGACCGTGAGTAGGATGCCTAGGAATGTCAGCAGGCCTAAAGTTCCCGATTCTGCAAGGGGACTGAGGTATTCGCTATGGGCGTTTCCGCGATTTCCGGCGTTGGTGGAAATGATGGTTTTCTCATAGGGTTTTTGATACGGCGCGTAAAGGAACATATAGGTGCCGGGGCCGTGACCGAGAATTGGTCGATCCTGATACATACGAATGGCGCACATCCAGCGGTTAATACGCTCGAGGTTAGACGCATCGGTACTCACGTTCGTCACGGAAGCAACGTGTTCGTTAAAATTGTCCGAAGAATCGGTTCGGTTACGCTCAAATTTAGAGCTGATCGTATCGAAATTTAAGGCTGCTATCAAGAGTACTACGCCGATCAGAGACCAGACCGTGGCGCGTGACATTTTGAATGCATACACCAAATATACCGCCCCTGCCCCTACCAAAGAAAGCCAAGCTGCACGGGTATAACTGAGCACGGTTGCGGCGGTTAGCAAGAGTAGCAAGACACCCGCAATCGCATTGAATCCCCAAGACGATTTGCGAAAGGTCAGGTACAACGCTGCCGGATAGAACATCGCGAGTACTGCGCCGTAGGAGGTATGCTCCTTGAACAGCGGGAACATCACCCAGGTAGAGGTCTTTTTGGTAAAACCGTATTGGCTATGAATAACCATCGTGTACAGGCAGGCCACGATCAGCGGGATGAGGAACAACCACAGGAACACAGTTCGGTTGCGTTCGCTTTTCAGAAACAGGTGGCCTAGTACGAAATAGTACGGAACGATGAACCACACCCGGGTAATCCACTGCTTGATGGAAACCAGTGGAAGTTCAGAAGTCACCACTGTAAGTAGCATCCAAGCGAGATACACGTAGATGGCAATGGATATGGGGTGTGTGATCAGCCGTTTGTCGTATTCGGCAAAGAAGAAAAACTTGACCAAAGTGATGGCGGTAACCAGGACCAGCAGTGGTTCTGTGGGTAAGGAGAGCCCGGAGCCGCCCGTGAGGTCGTTTAAAGTGACACTCACAGGAGTGGCGAAAACGATGAGCCACATGGCCCAGTCCAGTCGATACATCGTAAGCCAAACGGTGAGTAGACCTACGGGAATGAAAAGGGCCTCCCACCACTCCTTCGCCACGATAACAGCGATGAGCGGTACCAGAACTGCTCCTAAATAGAGCAGCGCTTTGCGACTAAAACTGGGGGCCAGAATCACGAGTTATGCTTTTTCGAGTAGTTCTAGGACGGTTCCACGCACCAGTAGAATGAAGACCACGAGGATGAAGGTGGCTAGACCAACAGCGAGGATGAGCACACTGCGTTTTGGATAGGTCTTGCGCTCTGCGGCGAAGGCTTCATCTACTTTAAAGGTGGCAGGAAGGATTTGGTTGACGTCTACTTTCGCTTGGTCAAACTTAGTACGCAATTTCACCTCTTCCTCTTTCAAAAGCTGGAGCTCATCGCGGATTGCTACATATTTACCTCCGTATTTCGCGAGTGTGTCGAGACGGCGTTCAAGCTGTTTGATGACGCTTTGTTTCGCACTCTCAGCGATGGCGATGGCGTATTGCTCGTTGAATACCGCACTTTGGCTTTCGTAGTCGTGCACACCTTTGTAACGGAGTTGTGTGATTTTATCCTCCATGAGTTGGATTTCTGCTTGGAGATTGTGGTATTCTGAACGGACGATGTCCAAACCGATCTGCGCACGGTTCTTTTGCACACGACGCTTTACCTGATCCACGAGGTAGGAGATGTAGTTTGCGATGTCAGCCGCGGTTTGTGGGTCGGTATCGAGGACGTTGATTTCTACCGACATAAATTGGGTGCGGGCGTACTCAATTTTAGACGCGTACTCTTTGAACAGCTTGGTACGCTTGTATTTCGTGTCTTCGTCGATCTCGTAGTGGTTCATCAGATCGAACTTTTTAATCACAGAATCGCGGATCTCGCCGGAGTTTAGGATTTGGAGGAGTTGTTCGGCCTGTTGCTCGTCACCGAACTCGAGGATATCCTGATCGCTGTAGCCGTTTTGCTGCGGCAGCAGGGCTTTTGAAACCGAGTTCGTGGTCGA
>CATITW010000049.1 GCA_949547975.1 Cryomorphaceae bacterium
AAATACCATTGGTTAGCTTTGGAGTATCAAGCCTTTGATAACGGTCTAGTCAGCACAGTATTCCAACGAGAACAAGTGACCGTGTATACTTCTGCACATATCGACTATGACCAGGCGCTGACACAGGAGTTTGTTGCTGGTTTTAGAGCTAAATTTTCCAGAGAGCCAGACCGCTGGGCGATCGAGGGGTACGATAATGCCATGTTCCATTTGCTTCGTCTAACTAAAGGACAGCAGCAATACAGAGGGATTAAAAAGGGCTATCACTACGAAAGTGCTTCGCAAAGAAACACCTTCGTAGAGCGCCGTTCCTATGAAGGTTTACGCTGGGTTCTTCAACCTTAGTCGTTTCCTAATAAGTTTCCGAAAACATCGTTAAAGTCCGTACTTACAGCGGTTCTTACCCGGTTGATTTGATTGTACTCGCTCAGTGCCCAAAGCACCATTTCCTTGAGGAATACTTGTGGAACACCATTGGACGTACTGTTCTTCTCTACGAATTCATTTAACGGTGCCACGTCCAAGGCACCTTCGTATTCAGACTGGGAGAATTCATCCAGTAGTTCGATCGACCCACCTGCACTGAACCAGTTCTGTAGTGCTAAAAAAGGATTGTGCTCGTCCGTTCTTTTTAGGTTTCTAAAAGCAGGGAAGGAGGCTTCATACACTTTCTTTAAAGCTTCGCCAAGCAAAGATTCTGCTACAGATACGGCGCCTTCTTGTTCACCTTCGTAGACCAATTCCAACTTACCCACAATCGCCGGTATACATCCATAGAAGTCGCTTAAGCGAACCTCCGTTTGATCTGCTCCGAGCACTAGGCGTCGACGTTCAGCGCTCGTGAGTAACGTCTCGAAAGCTGAAATGGTCATACGTGCACTAACGCCACTCTTCGCGTCCACATAGGCGCTTTCTCTAGATACAAACGCAATCTCCTCAATAATGGTACTCGCAAGAGTGTTTAGATGAACGTGTGGAAAGCGTTTTTGAACCTCTGCCGTTTCCTGCGCTGTGATTTTCAACGCCGTCTCAATATCTTTCGGGTAGTGGGTATGAATTTGAGAACCGATACGGTCCTTTAGCGGTGTCACAATACTTCCACGGTTCGTGTAATCTTCTGGGTTCGCGGTGAACACAAACTGAAGATCCAATTCCAATCGTTTTTGAAACCCACGAATTTGAATGTCACCTTCCTGGAGGATATTAAACAAACTCACCTGAATTCTTGGTTGTAGATCAGGAATTTCATTGATGACAAAAATGCATCGGTGAGCACGGGGAATCATTCCAAAGTGAATGGCGCGTTCATCGCTGAAGCTCAGCTTATTATTCGCTGCCTTTATCGGGTCGATATCTCCGATAAGATCCGCTACAGAAGTATCTGGCGTAGCTAATTTTTCAAAGAATCGCTCCGAGCGATGTACCCAAGACAGGGGCAATTCATCGCCCAACTCCGCAATGCGCGCTCTCGAAGTCTCCAGCAACGGATGCAAAGGATCTTCATTGAGTTCACTGCCTTCAATCACCGGAATATACTCGTCCAATAGGCCTACCATTTGACGTGCTATTCTCGTCTTTGCTTGACCACGAAGTCCAAGCAGTAGCAAGTCATGTGCTGCAAGTAAACCGCGTTCGATCGCTGGAATCACGCTGTTCTCGTAACCATAGATGCCCTGAAACGGGTGTTTACCCGAGCGCAATACCTCGATGAGGTTAGCTTGAATTTCCTCCTTAATACCACGGGGATTGTAGCCGCTAGCCTTGAGCTGTCCGAGATTCTTTATTTCTGTAGGTGTTGTCATCGTTTTCCTGTGTTCTTTTGGTTGCTGTAATCTGCGAAGAGTAATTCGCCCAATTTGTTGAGTCCCGTGTAGTACGCGCGTCCACCGTTGAGTTCACTAAACTGCTTAATGAAATGGAGCAAGTAGTCATCTTTGGCGATCATGAATGAATTCACTTTAATCTTAGCGCGCTTCGCCTTCGCAGCCATATCCATGCATTTTCCGACGATGTACGGATCCAAACCAAAGCTGTTCTTATAGTAGGTTCCATCGGGTTCTAGCAAGCAGCTCGGTTTACCGTCGGTAATATTGAATATTTGCTTGTTGGGTGTGCGTTTTCTCCTCAAAATATCCATAGCCAATTCTAGTCCGGCCACAAGGTTAGTGTGGTACGGTCCGACCTGTAAGTAGGGGAGTTCTTTAATCGAAATTGGCCAACTGTCATTGCCGTACACTATGATATCGAGCGTATCCTTAGGATGTTTCGTCGTAATCCACTCCGCCATTGCCATTGCTACCATTTTAGCTGGGGTAATGCGGTCTTCACCGTACAAAATCATACTGTGGCTTATGTCAATCATCAGTACCGTACTAATGCTCGTATTCAGTGGGGAGTCATCTACAATGAGATTGTTGGAAGTGAGCGTGAGTTCATCGGAACCGTTTTGGATCAAGGCGTTCTTCAAACTTTCGGTCATTTGAACTTTATCTAACGCATCGCCAAACTGATACGGACGTGGATCTCCTGTGATCTCATCACTTCCACCGTGCTTATTCGAGCTGTGCTGTCCTTCACTGCCCTTTTGAAAATTGCCAAATATCTTGTCCATGGCTGCCTTTCGAAGGGCATTCTCAGTCTTGGCTGTTAACGATAAGGTTCCGCCACCGTCTTTCGGATCGCGGAGGTAGCCTTTATCTTTCAATTCCTGGATAAAGTCCTCAAAAGTATATTCGTCATTGGTGATGCTGTAGTGCTCATCGAGCTGTCGAAGCCAGTCGAGTGCTTCGTCTACTTCACCCGAGGTGTGTACGATGACCTCTTTAAACAAGCCCAACAATACCTCGAAGGGAGTTTCTTTTTGGTTAATCTTTGCGGAAAAGCGAATACTATTCATACCTTTAAAACAAATTAGGAGACTGAAATGTTGTACCTCAAGATGAATAAAATTTTAGCATTTACCCTAATTCTACTGACCACCATGGCTGCAAAAGCACAAATCCAAATTGGAGATAAAATCCCTTCGTTCGAACTCACTGATCAGCAGGGCAATACCTTTCGTTCCGAGGACCACATAGGGACTCCATTGGTCATCTTCTTCTACCCGAAAGACCATACACCAGGTTGTACTGCACAAGCATGTAGCTTTCGCGATCATGAAACGGAATTTGCCGAAGCCGGTGCACTAGTAGTCGGCGTAAACAGTGGATCCGTCGAGGAGCATGCTGGATTTGCTGAAAAGTATCAACTCAAATTCCCGCTCCTGAGTGATCCGGGGCATCTGGTTCGTAAGCAGTTTGGATCTCCAGGCTTGTTGTTCAATCAGGTAGCGAACAGGGTTACCTATGTAACGGATAAAGATCACAACGTGGCCTATGTATTTAAGAGTTTGTCAAAAGCGACAGACCACGTTTCCGAAAGTTTGAATTACCTCAAAGCACTATAACTCGACCATGACCATTTTAGAAATATCTATTGTACTTCTCGTTTTTGCAGGTATGGAAGGTGTAGCCTGGCTTGCGCACAGATACCTCATGCATGGCGCACTTTGGTTCTTGCACGAGGATCATCATGTGAAAACACCCGGGCCTATTGAGAAAAACGATAGCTTCTTCTTGATTTTTGCCATTCCATCTTGGCTTTGCATTATGCTTGGACTGATGAATGGTGTAGGGATTAGCGTTGCCGTAGGTGCTGGTATAGCCATGTATGGCCTAGCCTATGCGATCGTCCATGAAGTGTTCATTCATCAACGACTCCCTTTCTTACGTAAAGCGAACTCCACGTATTGGGAAGCCGTACGTCTTGCGCACAAGATGCACCACAGACATCTCGGCAAAGAAGAAGGAGAGAATTTTGGCATGCTTTGGGTACATCCAAAGTACATTCGTCAAGTCCGCAAAATGAAAGCCTAACCCCCCTGTACCTTTAAACCGCCTACCATGCTAGAAACCAAATGGCTTTATCTGCTATTAAATGTATTCACGATCAGTGTACCACTGATTCGTAGCTTTGAAAGCAAAGTAGCGTATTACAAGTCTTTTTCCGCCCTGTTTAAAAGCATGGCAATCGTCAGTACCGTATTCATAGTTTGGGATGTGATTTTCACGGAAATGGGTGTGTGGGGTTTCACAGAGGACTACCTTAGTGGTATCTGGTTGTTGGGATTACCCCTGGGCGAATACCTTTTTTTCATCACGGTACCTTTTTCGTGCGTATTCATTTATCGAGTACTGATCTATTTCTTCCCGAACGACTTGATGTCAAAGAAGGTTGCCTATTATGTAAGTGAATTCTTGATTGGAATCTCGATGTCTTTAGGCGTTATTCACCACGATAAATGGTATACGTCAACCACGTTTTTAGGCTTGGGAGTTACTCTATTGCTGCTCACGCGTGTTGCGAAAGTGGATTGGTTACACCGTTTTTACCCAGCATATGCCATCGCAATCCTACCGTTTTTTATAAAAAACGGCATCCTGACTGGATCCTTTTTAGAAACACAGGTGGTTTGGTACAATAACGCTGAAAACTTAGGCATTCGATTAGGAACAATTCCTTTTGAGGATGTATTCTACGGTATGCTTCTCATTTTGGGAACGGTCTATTTTTACGAACGGTTTCGCACAAAATCTTGACGAAACTATTCGATGAGCTTTTTAAGCTTATTGAGGCCTGCTTCGAAATCTGGAGCTACAGCTTGTTCCATATTAGGCGCCATAAATCGGAAGAAAAACGGCATGTCTCCACTAAATCCCCAAGTCACTAAGGTGCCCGTTTCGGTAGCTTCAAAACGCCAATTTCCAGTACTACCTCCCATACCGTCGAAGGTGATTGCTGTAGTCATAGATTTTCCTTCTTTGTAGTCTAGGATTTCCATCGAACCGTTACCACTCATCTCGCTGGTCCAGCTGTAAGTAGCACCTTCTCCTGCAGTATTTCCAGGAAAGGCTGCTACCATAGTCGAATCTCTATCAAACCAAGCGCTCCATTTCGGCCAAGATGTAAAGTCGCTCACAACCTGCGAGACGGCCTGCGGGCTGGCCTGAATTTCAAGAGATCTATTCACGTCATAATGAGGATCGATGCTCGCGTTGTAAATGACAAATGTTCCTGCAACGACTGCAAGTACGATTCCTATGGTTTTTAGTGCTTTCATACCTATAAATTCAAATTAGCGATCTATTGTACATCAGGCGTACAATAGAGTCTCAATTTCATAAAAAAAATCGAGCAGGCATAAGTATTTAGTACTTTTCCACCAATGATACACTTCCTATCGATAGCCGGTTTACTCCTTTGGATATACCTCATGTTTTGGACGAGTTATGACCTTATACTCAGCATTGCATCGGTCTTTTTTAAAAGTTCGAAGCGAGTTCCTACCACATCAACTCGCGAGTTTCAGATCGTCATTCCAGCATACAAAGAAGGAGAAGTGCTCGTTACAACCGTTCAAAAGGCACTGAAGGTTGACTATCCAAAAGAGTTGTTCAAGGTTACCGTACTTGCTCAGGATTTGGACGATACCATACTTAAGACCCTGCGTTTAATGCCGGTAGATTTGGTTGAAACAGGTGGTTTGGGTAGTAAGCTAAATGCTTTGAAAAATTGGATGAAAGAATTGGGTTTCACTGAAAATCAATTCATTTTCGTTCTCGATGCCGATAACCTTATCGAGCCCAATGCCCTGCAGATAGCCGACGCCAATCTCAGTCATTACGACGTCATTCAACTGGAGCGCATCAAAACACCTCCACAATCGCCGCTTGGATTTTTAGATCGTTGGAATACCAGCGTAGGTTTGGCGCTCTCGAACGATAGCCGCATGGTATTAGGGCTAAACACGTTCTTGCTAGGGTCTGGATTTGCCATTCATGCACCGCTGTATCAAGAATTTGTTTTGACAGCAGAACCTACGATCGCGGAGGACAAGGCCTTAGATCTATTTCTTGCAGCACACCATAAGACGACAGGATTTACCAAGAGTTCCGGAGTACACGATTCTACCGTGGAGCGCCAGCATGTTTTTAACGAACAACGTGCACGCTGGGTAGGAGGTAAGATAGAAGCAAGAAAATCTTCACGAGCCCTGCTTCGTCGCTATCCCGGCCGTTTGGAGTTCTGGGACAAGGCCATTCATTATTCGGCGCCTCAAAGAAGTATTTTAATACCGCTGGTTTTGATCGGTGGAATCTACAATTCCTTACTTGGGTTCACGGGTATTTTGTTGATACTAAATTGGTTTCCATTGCTTTTCTCAGCAGTGGTAATCTTCAATACTACCCCAAGATCTTTCTACTCAAAAGACTTGCTAAAGGCAGTGATCGCAATACCTGGCAGTGTTTTCGGGATTGTAAAAGCGCGCATGTCAGCGAAAGAGACGGCTACGCAAGATTTTAAAGTTACGCCAAAGTAGTATTCATAGTTTATAGTACTCTCAAAAAGAGATGATACTGAGGTTAAACACTTATATTTGTTGAGTAAATAGCCCTATTAATGATTAAGGTATTCGTTATTGAGGATGAGTTAATGTACGCAAAGCGTATAAAACACTACCTCAGTTTAAACCCAGACTACGAAGTTTATGTCTTCGGGCAGTTGCGTGATGCGCTTCAGTTCATGGACGATACTGTCGATTGTGTGGTGTTAGATCACTATCTACCAGACGGTGAGGGATTAGGTCACATTAAAAGATTTTTAACTTACAGTCCGAATCTTCCAGTGATTGTGGTCAGTGGACAAAAAGATAGCGATGTCGCTGAAAGCTTTGTAGAAAAAGGTGCGTTTGATTACATCGTTAAAGATGAATTCTTGGAATTAAAACTGCGCTTGGCATTCAAAAAGGCTAACCGTCAAATCATCTTCAATAGAGAATACAAGCGCCTGCAAAATGGTCGTGTAAAATATGGAACGCACACGCTCGTAGGTACTTCCATAGAAATGGAGCGGGTGAAGCTTCTCGTGTCTAAAGCTCAAGAATCTTCAATTTTCGTGAGTATTCTCGGTGAAACAGGCACAGGAAAAGAAGTCGTGGCACGCACCATTCATTCCGGCGAAAAGTGGCAAGACAAGCCGTTCGTCGCAATCAATATGAGTGCAATACCACTCGAGCTGGCGGAAAGTGCATTGTTTGGACATGAAGTTGGAGCATTTACGG
>CATITW010000050.1 GCA_949547975.1 Cryomorphaceae bacterium
ACGACATAAAATTTCCGTTGCGTGGAGAAAATATCTTCACCCTTGAGGTAATTGATTCCCCAGTAGAGGAGGACTATTCCAAGGACAATCGTGAACCCTATTTTAAATTCTGTCTTCAAATCGTTTGGTTATGGTTGTTGTGCTAAAATACGTTATGGTGCCCGCTTTTTGGCCACATCGAGGTCAATTTTACCGCTCTTGTCAAAGGCAACGATGTAGGCGTCTGGAAAGTGTTCTTTGGCAGTGATTTTTAGTTGTTCCGCCTCATGGTAGTTACTTACTTTACCGTAGTAGTACTTGTACAATCCGTACTGCTCTTTCTGGTAGACCTCGCTGAGTCCTTTGAAATTCTGCGGCACACAATCGAGATCGTTTCTGGAAACGGCGATCTGCACAGAAAAGTGCAATGCGACTGGAGTTGAAACATCCACAGTAAGTTGCGGTGCTGTTTGAACGACTAGCTCTGGCGTTGCATCAGTAGTGGTAGGGGCAGTGGCACTAGAAGGAGGCGTTTGCGGCGCTTTGTCGATCTTCACATCTTCTACAATAGAGGTGCTTTGAGCGACTGCATCTCGAGTTTCACGCTTGTATTTGTACGACTTGATCGCACGGTAGATGGCGCTAGCGAGCAGTTCTTTACCTCGAGCGCTCTGAAGAAAGTCTTCCTCACCAGGGTTCGTTAAAAAGCCCAATTCTACTAAGACCGCCGGCATAGTAGAGCCGCGTAGTACGGCCAAAGGCTGCTGCTTAACCCCACGATTGCGGCGTTTTACGCGTCCCTCGAATTGTTTTTGGATTTCATCGGCGACAGAGATACTTTGCTCTAAATACGCGTCCTGATAAGCGCGCAGGGCGATGACTGCCGCAGGATTAGATGCATCGAGCTCCGTATAGTTGCTTTCCCAGTTGTCCTCTAGCATTCTAGAGGCGTTTTCAAGCTGTGCGGTTTTGTTCAAGCGCTGGTCACGATCTCCCATCCCCAGAACGAAACTTTCCGTACCGTAGGCACTTTTATTGTCGTTTGCATTGCAATGAATGGAAATGAAAAGATCAGCATTCGCGCGGTTCGCAATCACCGTGCGCTGGTAGAGTTCGATGAAGGTGTCGTCACTGCGTGTGAGTATGGCCTTGGTGTTCGGCAGGTTTTCTTCGATGTATTTTTTGACCAAAACGCTAACGTCGTAACTCACGTGTTTTTCGCGCGTTTTGTAGCGACCTGTTCCGAGATTACCCGGGTCCTTACCGCCGTGACCAGGATCAATCACGATGATGTTTACACCGGCGGTTTCTTTCGCAAATGGGCGTGGATTAAAAGCGGCAAGAACCGTCAGCAGAGATGCAAGCACAGCAATGCGAAATCCTTTATAACTTCGGGTCTTCATACCATCTACCACGTTCATTCGTTATACCTTTGAAACTATTAATGCAAATTACGTACCCTGGTGGCTTCAAGGCTTAATGTCTTTGTTTTTTTGCTCACATTTTGTGCACCAATTCTTTCCTGGGCACAGGATGGACCGATCGACTATACCGCCGAGGATATCTTCTCGAATGTGGGAGAGGGAACCGTAGAGTTATTTGATCACGTACACATCTCATTCGGCGCTACCCAGCTCAAAGCAGGATACGCTAAAATTTATTGGGAGGAGCAATATGTCTTCGCTAGCGGTTTAAAAGATGATTCAGGTAAGCTGGTTCAGTTGCCTGAATTTGAGGACGGAGGAAAGGTTTTTTACCTGAGCGAAATCAAATACAATTGGCAAACACAAAAAGCGAAGATTGAAGGTGTCTTGACTCAAGAAGGGGACAACTACCTCAATGGCGACGCTGTGAAAAAGGTAGACTCGAACACCATGTTCATGGCAGGGACGGGTTTTACCACATGCTCCCACGAGGAACCTCACTTTCAGATCAAAACAGGTAAAAGCAAAGTGGTCATGGGCGAGCGCATCATTACTGGCCCCGCACACTTCGAATTCTTCGGCATTCCCACTCCGCTGGTCATCCCGTACGGATACTTCCCGACGAATCTTGAGAAGCCGGAAATTTCTGGACTACTCATGCCGAGTTTTCAAAACTCACCGACACAAGGGTTAGGGCTGGTCAACGGCGGTTGGTATTTCCCGATCAATGATTTCATGAACATCGAGCTTCGGGGCGACATCTTTCTCCGAGGTTCGTGGTCGGCCCAGACCAAAGCCGTGTATCGAAAGCGCTACAAATACAACGGGAGTTTCACCTACAATTACCGATTCCAAAAACAAGGCTTGAAAATCTACGAGCCTTTCGGAGGATATCGAGTGACGAAGAATTTTAGGATTGACTGGGTCCACAACCAGGATCCAAAAGCGCATCCGACCCGCAAGTTCAACGCGAAAATTAATCTTCAGAACCCCAATTTCTTTAGAAACGGCGCCAACCCAGAAGACCTCCTTAACGGAACGATGACCACGGTCAACAACACTATGAATTCGGGGATTACGTACAATCAAAAACTGGGGCGGAGCAACCTCACCGTCTCTGGAAATCACAACCAGAACAACGGTACCCAAAATTTCACCACCACGCTTCCCAAAGCTTCCTTAAATGTCCCGCGATTTTTCCCGTTCAAAACAAGCGACGGGAAAGGCCAATGGTACGATAAGGTCGGTGTCAACTACAGTTCCGTAGCGGAAGGGCGCCTGAAAGGAAATCTCGAAACCATCTCAGGCAAACTCGACAGCATCGCCGGCTATGATGCGAATGATGTGCTCCGAGAATACGGGCAGTATGGCGTCAAGCACAACGCGAACATGTCTACTAACGCGAAACTGCTAAAATACTTCACCTTGAATCCCGGTGCGAACTTTACAGAACGCTGGTATTTCCAACGCTACGATTA
>CATITW010000051.1 GCA_949547975.1 Cryomorphaceae bacterium
CTAGAACCCATAGCGACCAAATCTTGATCCAGGTTTGACTTGCGCTGCATCGGGTCCAATTCATCTACGGCTTTCGCACTGAGCAAGCTTTCGATGGCTGCCACTAAGGAAATACCGGCAACAGCGCTCCAAAAGGCACCTGTTGCAATTTTTTCGAAACTGGGAAAGGTGATGCCACCTTCGCCGAACAGGTTTCCTGGGAGGGTCACCAAAGCGATTTGGTCGTCCTTTAATAGCCTTGCTAGACCGATGGAAACCACAAGCACCAGCATGGGAGCAGGGATTTTACGAAATGCTTTTGAAGGGATATGCGGGTGTCCGATGAGAATGGCAAGTGCCGTTACGGAAATAATCGCGGTTGGAATATGCGTCTGAGCCAGTGCGCCGGGAATGGATGCTGCTACCGCTAAAATGCTGCCTTTGATGGGAGTTACTCCGATCGCCGGGAACCACTGTTTGATCATGATGATGACCCCTATGGCGGAGAGCATGCCGTGTACGGCGGCAGACGGGAAAAAATCTCCGAGTTTCCCGACCTTGAACAATCCGAAGAGCGCCATGATGGCCCCTGCGATTACGATGGCCCCAAGTGCGTGGGTGTAGCCGGCAAAATTGGCCGCAGTTCCAGCGCCACCTAAGCCCTCTACCGCGCCGAGAATAATGACGATAAGTCCCGCTGCAGGACCGCTGATAGTTACATAGCTACCGGAAATTCTGGAACCGAAAATTCCGCCAACAATCGCAGTGATGATCCCCGCAAGGGGCGGTACACCGGAGGCGATTGCGATTCCCAAACAAAGCGGTAAGGCGATCAGTGAGACACTAAAGCCGGAAGTAATGTCGTCTTTGAAATAGGCTTTCAGACTGGCGATACCGCGGTTGGATGTCTTCTGTTCGTTCATATCGAATGGGTATAACTCTGTGTTTAACGTTCGACGTCCTCTTTCGGAAGGAGACTTGCCAAATGTAAGTTATAATGCTTGATAATGGGAAGGTCGAGGGGAATAGCGGTATGAACTACGCGGGAATTCCTTATTTTCGGAACATGAGAAGGAGTTTTCTTGTTGTAATTATGCTCATTGCTAGTGTTTTAGCAAGTGGTCAAGGCTGTGCTGTTGAAGTTGTAGCAGACACACTAGTCGCTTGCGAGGGGGATACGATCTTCTTGAATGCAACAGGCGCTTCAGAGTACAGTTGGTCGAACGACAGTACGTTATCCTGTGACACCTGTCCTTCACCCTATTTGATTTTACGCGATACCTCCACCTATGTGGTTGTAGAAGGGAAGTCAACCGTTATTCAACAAGCGACCAATGGTAATTTTAGCAGCGGTAATTCGGGTTTTTTGACTAATTACACCTACAATGCCACTTCCATTTGGAACGAAGGCACCTATGCCGTGGGTCCTAACCCGAATGCAGTTCATCCAAATTTCGGAACGTGGGGCGACCACACTTCAGGATCTGGAAATTATATGCTCGTGAACGGTTCAGCCTCGGGAACAAAAATCCTTTGGCGCCAAGTCCGAAGTTTCCCTCCAGGAGTACAAGTTAAAATGCGCTGGTGGATGCTCACTTTTGTGACTCCGGCTGGTTCTCTTCAACTCAAACTGTTTGGGAACAATGTTGGTAGTACCGTTACTACCCCAGCAAGTTCTGGTGTTTGGCAACAAGCCACACGTACGTTCACTGTTCCGGCAAGCGGTAATGTGATACTCAACCTTATGACGCTGAGTTCCGCCGTTGCAGGAAACGATTTTGGGATTGATGACGTCACCTTCGAATATGAGTGTACCTCACGAGATACCGTATGGCTGCTCCCAAAATCCGATGCCCAGATACAGTTGGATTCAACACCTGTGTTTGGATGCGACAGTCTTTGTTTTGAATTTGTCAATACCAAGGATTCTGCACGTGCCTTAAGCTATTCGTGGTTCTTAAGCGATGGAAAAGAGGATACTTCGAGCACGTTCATGCATTGCCTATCTGACACGGGGATCTACACCGGTTATGTGCGTACTACTTCGGCAGAAGGATGCAGTGATAGTGCAGCATTGCCCTCGATGCGAGTGGGGCATACTAGAAAACTCGATAGCATCTCCGTGTTGAGTGCTGAAAAGAAGTTTTTCAATGGCACTTGGGTGCTCGATCCGAATGAACCTATGGGGATTGCGGTACATTTTGAGGGATATGCGGGATCCGGCGGCAGCGATAGTTTGTATGTGAGCTTCGGTTCGAATAGCGTTCAAGCGAGTCCTCTTTCGCCGAATAGTATCCAGTACGCTTGGGACCCGTTGAGCCTTTCACAAGAGCCGCAAACCATTTGTGCGTACTTATTTACGGCGGATGGCTGCGTAGATTCCATATGTCAAAACATTGCATTTTTCCCAACAGTTACCGTTCCCAATTTCTTCACGCCCAACAACGACTTAAGGAACGATGAACTGATCATTGAGTCGATAAATGCCGAGGTATTGGAGCAACGTATTTTTAACCGCTGGGGCCAATTGGTTTTTGAAACCACCCGACCCGATGAATTTTGGGACGGCCGAATCAACGGTAATCTCGCCTCGCCCGGCGTCTACTTCCTCGAGGTAAGAGCGTCCAACAGTTATACCCAAGACCAGCCTGTCGTGCACCGCACCGCAGTTCACTTGATGGACTAAAGGCTTTGAATGTGGTCTGTCGGGCCTTAAGGAAGTTGCAACTATTCGATACGTAGTAGGCTGCTACTACATTTTATAACCTCGGATGTCTTCTTGATAGAACAAAAAAAACGTCTCAAATCACTGTTTTTGAGTGCTTTGAGACGTTCTAAGATTGCCTTATGGTGGAGCTGGCGGGAATCGAACCCGCGTCCAAACAAGGAAGCCTGAGGCTTTCTACATGCTTAGCTTATGATTGAATTTTCGACCGATCTCTGAGCACAAGCACCCCAATCACGGCTTA
>CATITW010000052.1 GCA_949547975.1 Cryomorphaceae bacterium
GCAGAGCTGTGGACTTGTGGAAACTGTGGACACCACGACCGCATCAACGCGAAAGAATACTTCCAAATTTTATTTGATGACGGAGCATTTACGGAATTGGACCCGGACATGGTTTCTAAAGATCCATTAAAGTTTGAGGATACCAAGCCGTACAGAGAGCGCTTGAAAGCTGGTCAGAAAAAGTCCGGTTTAAAAGATGCCATCACTACAGGCTACGGACCTATGAACGGAAGAGAAGTGGTCATCGCATGTATGAACTTTAACTTTATCGGAGGCTCGATGGGCTCTGTGGTGGGTGAAAAGATCGCACGTGCCATGGATCAAAGTCTGAAAACCGGCGCTCCCTTCATTATGATTTCAAAGTCAGGTGGAGCACGTATGATGGAGGCTGCATTCTCGCTCATGCAAATGGCGAAAACCTCAGCTAAGATCGCTCTACTAGACGACAAGAAGATTCCTTACATCTCGTTCCTTACCGACCCAACCACTGGTGGGGTAACCGCTTCTTACGCTATGCTGGGCGACATTAACATCGCTGAGCCTAACGCATTGATCGGATTTGCTGGTCCGCGCGTAGTGAAAGAAACGATCGGTAAAGATCTACCGGAAGGATTCCAGCGTTCTGAGTTCTTGCTCGAGCATGGATTCCTAGACTTCATAGTTGAACGTAAAAACTTGAAGAACAAGCTGAGCCAGTACCTCGAGATGGTAGGCAAATAGCCCAATCCTTCACCTTCCTACAAGCCGCTTCTTTTCACAAGGGAGCGGCTTTTTTCTGCCCCAATTTATCCGCGCACCCTTCTACCACCCTATCCTTAGCGCACAAAAAAAAACTCCCACAGCGCAAAGCTGCAGGAGTCTTCAAAACTCACGGAAGGTATCCGAGTACTTTATTTCTTGGTTGCCTGAGCTTCACGCATCGGGTTGGTACGTCCACCGCGCTGCCATCTACTGGTTGCACCGCGCGAATACACTTCAAATGTATTCGGCTCTTGCATCGCAGGCCAGTAGTTGTCGCTGCGATCCGTATCCGCCATTTCTAAGAACGGATCTAGGGTGATTTGAACCACCTTTTGACTAAAGTTGAACCACTTGGTAAACTCCGTCTCTTTCTTCAACCAGACCTCGGCAGGAACGCGTACGACTTCTTCGGTACCGTCCTCTAATGTAAAGCGCAAAACAAGCGGCATGATCAGCCCACCTTGATTTTCAAAAGTCACTCCATAAAAATGATAACCAGCATCAAGCATCGCTGCTTCCTCTTCGCTCAAACTTTCACGGTAACGTTTGTAGGCCTCACGATCCGCATCGCTAATGGCAAACTTGTTGTAGCTGTTGTAGAAGTCACGAGAAGCAGGAACCTCATCCACCACTGTGCGAAGTACGCTGTTGCGTGACTTACCGATGTGTGCATCTGCCTTCGTTGCTTTCTCTTCTTGGAACGGCTTTTCTACATCCGGGTTCTGCGTCGACATTTGGTACCACTCCACGCCTTTGATTGCGATGTCCACGTGGTCCGTAGTATAGAACCAACCTCTCCAGTACCAGTCCAGGTCTACACCTGAAGCGTCTTCCATAGTACGGAAGAAATCTGCCGGCGAAGGATGCTTAAATGCCCATCTACGGCTGTACTCTTTGAATGCATAATCGAAAAGATCGCGACCCATCACCGTTTCACGGAGAATATTAAGCGCAGTTGCAGGCTTTCCATAAGCGTTATTTCCGAACTGAAGAACAGATTCAGAATTGGTCATAATAGGAACCATACGGTCCTTAGGTCCGCTCATGTAAGGTACAATCTTGTGCGCCGGTCCACGACGAGACGGGTAGTCATGATCCCATTCTTGCTCCGTGAGGTACTGCACAAAAGTATTCAAACCTTCATCCATCCACGTCCACTGACGCTCGTCAGAGTTGATGATCATCGGGAAGAAATTGTGTCCGACTTCATGTATGATCACCCCGATCATTCCATATTTAGTAGCCTCGCTGTAGGTACCATCGGTTTCTGGACGTCCTCCGTTAAAACAAATCATCGGGTACTCCATTCCGATCCACTTCGTATGCACGGAGATGGCTTTATGGTAAGGGTAGTCTATAGTGAAGTTGCTGTACACTTTGAGTGTATGTGCTACGACACGGGTCGAATACTGCTCCCATAACGGGTTCCCCTCTTTCGGGTAATAGCTCATGGCCATGGTCGTTTTGTCGCCAATTTTAACCGCCATCGCATCCCAAATAAACTTACGTGAAGAAGCAAAGGCAAAATCACGCACATTTTCCGCTTCGAACACCCAAGTCTTCGTGCGCTGGCTTTTATTTTTCTCCGCTTCGATCGCATCGTCCTGCGTCACAATAATCACAGGATCCTCATAGCTCTTACGCGCTTTCGCTAAACGTGCGCGCTGCTTCGAGGTCAACACCTTACTTTCATTCGCTAATTTCCCTGTAGAGGCAACCACATGGTCTGCAGGAACAGTAATGTTCACCTTGTAATCTCCAAAAGGCAATGTAAACTCGCCCTGTCCCAAGAACTGCTTGTTCTGCCAACCTTCTACATCATTGTAAACGGCCATGCGCGGGAAAAACTGTGCGATCGTGTAGAGGTAGTTGTCTTCATCTTCAAAGTACTCATACCCTGAACGTCCTCCGATATCCATACGGTCGTTTACGTTGAACCACCACTTGATCTTGAAGCTGAACTTCTGCCCCTTACGCAAAGGAGTTGGAAGGTCTACGCGCATCATCGTATTGTTCACCGTGTAGCGCAGATTCGTTCCAGATGTCGTCTGAACATAATCTATTTTAAAACCGCCATCAAAGTCATAGAACTGGTTGTTCTTAAGCTGATTAAAAGCGGTCGAAGCTGTGTTTCCTCGTTCTGAAAAGATGCCACCGCTCTTGATCTGCTGCGTTGTACTGTTCTTCGCACGCATGTTTTGATCGAGCTGGACCCAAACATAGCGCAACTCATCCGGGCTGTTGTTGGTGTAGGTGATCACCTCTTCACCATAAATGCGCTGCTTTGCATCATCCAAAGTGATGTCCATGTCATAGTCGGCACGCTGCTGATAATACTCGTGACCGGGAGCTCCAGAGGCTGTGCGGTAAACGTTTGGAGTAGGCAACTCTTGACCGAGCTGGCGAAACTTCGAAGTATTGACATTTTGTGCAAGGCTCGAAAGCGCGAAACAAAGCGTCAAAAACGATGCGATCTTCTTCATTAAATTGGGTTTTATTATTGTGGTAAGCGTTCCAAAATCATTTGTGCACTCATCGCTAATACTGCGCCTGCGAGCACCCAGCGGTACGGACGCGCCGTACCTCCAAATTTTTGGAAGCACCAATATACAAAAAGCAAAACGAGGACTACTCCTATTTGTCCGGCCTCGATACCGAGATTAAACGGGATCCAAGCCCACCAAAATGAGTCGCTTTGAGCGATAAAGCTGTAATACGAACCGAATCCCATCCCGTGCACCAGACCGAAAACTCCAGAGACCAGCGTGCTCAATCTCCCGATGTGAAACCCGTGCAGCAGATGTAACAAAGCCGTTAAGAATATGGTGACTGCGATGCCGAACTCTACCCAAGCGCCTGGCGCCTGCAAAATTTCAGTGGCCGTTAACCCCAGTGCAATACTGTGACCGAGGGTGAAAGCCGTAATCCACTTCAGCGTGGTTTTCCAATCTCTAAAACTCAGCGGCAACGTCAGAGCTAACAAAAACAACATGTGATCGTAGCCTTGCCAATCCGTAATGTGACGAATACCTAATTCAAAGTAAAACATAGCGGATTTATAACGTGATCAAATACTCATTCCCTTCTCGACAACTGTTCGTTTCCCGCGAACCATCCGCGTGGTAGAATGTAATGATGTTCTCTTGCGAGGGAAAAATATCAGCCAGCGTCCAAACATTTAGCGTCCAAACATCCACCGGATCTTCCCCGAATTCGCCCAGTGTAAAATACAATCTTACGTACTCTTTACTCGTCTCACTGCCCACATAATCAAGGGCTAACGTCTCTGATGCCTTCACTTTAAACGTTCTTACCAATTCCGCCGCGTGCAGCGAATCCTTCTGAAGTTCACTCAACTTCTGGTAGCGTTTATCCTCCCGTTGCAACAACGCATTCATCGCACGCTCCCAATCGTCAGGGAACACCTGCATCACTCCTGTCAAACGGCCCTGCTGAGCATCGACCCGGAGCTCCGTGGTGCTTACGTAAAATTCATGCCCTACCTTTAGTGGACCCTGTGCGCTTCCTTGTAGGAGCGTCAACCATAAGACAACAATAAATTTCATAGCCGTGAAAATAACAACATTTTTAGGGACCATTGCGCTCAGTACGCTTTTGTTTTCGCCGAATACCGCCGATGCACAAGCCGTTAAAATTCACCAAGGTCCCGCCTTCAAAAGCGGCATCTGTGAGCCCAGTATCGCCATCAACCCCAGCGACCCAAAGCACGTGGTGGCGGGAAGCATCCTCAACAATTTCTACGAGAGCACCGATGGCGGAAAAAATTGGTCCCAGCAACAGATCGAAAGTTCCTTTGGAGTGTGGGGCGATCCCTGCCTGATCATCGACACCACCGGCCGCGTCTACTACTTTCATCTGAGCGATCCTGAGGGAACGAATTGGCGCAGCGATCAAATTCTCGACCGTATGGTCTGTCAGACCAAAAACGGCCCCGGCGGCTCTTTCTCTGACGGCTCCTTCACGGAAATCAACGGTAAAAAACACGACAAAGAATGGGCTGCTGTACAACCCCGCACCGGTGCTATCGGACTCAGCTGGACACAGTTTGATACCTACGGGACCGCAGACACCACCTGTAAAAGCACCATTCTTTATAGCGAAAGTACCGATCAAGGGATCAGCTGGAGCCCTCCTGTAGTCATCACTGAGCAACGCGGAGATTGCATAGACGACGACAACACTGCAGAAGGCGCAGTTCCTGCATTCGGAATTGGGAATGCTCGATACGTAGGCTGGGCGCTGAACGGCAAAATCATGTTCAGCCGGAGCCTGGACGCAGTGCATTGGGAAGAAACCACCGTCGCCACGCAACACGCAGGTTGGACACAAAGCTATGCTGGTTTTTCACGGTGCAACGGCATGCCGGTAACCGTCGTCGATCATTGTAAACAAAGCCCATATTACGGCCGCATTTACCTGTGCTGGGGCGATCAGATCGAAGGACTCGGCGGAGAAATTTTCGTGAGTTACAGCGACAATGCCGGTTTTAACTGGTCCGCTCCCTCCTCCATTTCTCCCCAAGGCGGCACCAGTGACCAATTCCTTCCGTGGCTCACCGTCGACCCAACTTCAGGCTACCTTTACGCCGTATTCTACGACCGTCGCAACACCACCAAAGACAACGAGACGAACACCTACCTCTCGATCTCTAGAGATGGCGGCACGACTTGGAGCGAGCAGCGCATAAATTCCGAAGCCTTCTACCCGAGCGACGCGGTATTCATGGGCGACTACAACCACATCAGCGCTCACGGGGGCGAAGTGCGACCGATCTGGACAGAATTGGCCAACATGAAAAAATCCGTTTGGACCTATCTTTACCACGAAACAACTCCGCAACACAACTAACCACATGAATCTACTTATCGTTAGCACCTCAACCGTCTACGGAAAACCGTACCTCAGCTACCTCGAAGAAGCCTGCAAAGACCTCTATACGGGTGGTAAAAACATCCTATTCATACCCTTCGCCAGACCCGGCGGCATCTCTCACGAAGACTACACAGCTAGGGCACGCGAGGTATTCGAAGGATGGGGATTTACTCTCCGCGGCGCACACGAATTCGACAACGCCGACCAAGGCTGTGACTGGGCAGACGGCTTTTTCACCGGGGGAGGCAACACCTTCGTACTTGCAGATGCACTCCGCACGAGTGGATTTTTCGCACGAATCGATGCCGACGTACGTTCTGGAAAACCGTACATGGGTACTTCCGCAGGTTGCAATATGACGGGTATGTCCATTTGCACTACAAACGACATGCCTATCGTCTACCCACCAAGCTTCGATGCTTTTGGCTGGGTCCCCTTCAATATTAATCCGCACTACCTCGACCCTATCGAGGGAACCACCCACATGGGGGAAACGCGCGCTACAAGAATCCACGAGTTTCACCACTTCAATGATCAACCCGTTCTCGGTTTGAGAGAAGGCTCTTGGGTGCGTGTTCAAGGAGAACATTTGACCCTCCACGGAGAATATTCCGCACGTTTGTTCCAAAAAGGGAAAGAGCCTCAAGAAATCCGTGAGATTTCGTTTCTTTAAAGAATCAAAAAGACACCAAAAATGAAACTCAAAGCACTTTTAGCACTTCTTGCAATGGGCCCGCTCGCATTCGCACAAGGCCAGTGGTCTTTCCACACCTCAGCGGAAGAAACCATTCTGTTCGGCGACCAACGCTCTTCGTACAACTTTGCAAATCTTGACAATCTCGCTGCCAATTCTGGCATTCGCCTCGGACTCTACCGCTCGTTCTCTGACGATGTAGCTCTCGAAGCCACGCTTGGAGTTGTTGGAGCCTCGAGTCCAAACAACTGGACCACTAAATTTGTACCTGTAGAACTTGTAGGCCACTACAACCTCCTACCACTACTGTTGGAAACGCCCAAGGAAGGCCTAAAATTTAACGCAGACCTCGGTCTAGGATCTGCCCTAGTTCGTGCACAAAGCAGTACTTACAACACCGCGGGCAGATTCAGCTTCAGTGAAAACCTGAGCATAGGCGCTTCTCTCGATCTTGACATCCTACCTGGTGGAACACTTACCTTTGGGTACCGCCACACGCTTTTCACGGGCGATTTCTTAGACGCTACAGTTGCCGGTTCCACGAACGATCAGCTCGGGAGATTCTTCACTGCCGTTCGCGTTCCTCTAAGTGGTCTCACTAAAAAAGACAAAGCAAACCTCGCCAGTGCGGTTTCAAAAGCAGACCAACTTGCTGCTGAGCTATCTGCAGCTCAAGAAAAAGCGACTGCTATGGAAGATGCAGCCGCGCAAGCTAAAGCTCGTGAGCGCGCCATGAAAGAAAATCAAACGGCACTTCAAGACAGCATCGCAGCGCTACAAGCGAAAATGGAGAAAGGCAGTACTGAAGATGGATCTGCAAACGAAGCTGCTTCTAGCGCGATCAAGGGCTACGCGGTCATCGTGGCGAGCTACAAGAATCGTTCGGGTGCGCGTGAGCATGCCGACGAGCTAGGAGAAGATGCTCGAGTGATCGAAGCAAAACAAATCGAACGTTTCCGTGTCGCTTACGGTGTATACCCAAGTTTCACAAAGGCGAAAGAAATCCGCGAATCGCTCCAAGAGGAAGGCATTTCTTGCTGGATCATCAACCTCTAGTATCTTCCTAGAAGATTTAGAAAACAACACCAGAAAGACCCGCTATTTGCGGGTCTTTTTTTGCCCAAAGAATCCGTAAATTTGTCGACTCATTTTAGACTATGAAAAAGACTGCATTGATTGTTCTCGACGGCTGGGGACGCGCTGACAACCCTGAAGTAAGTGCTATTGATAAAGCGAATACACCATTTGTGGATTCACTTTACGAAAACTACCCACAAACTTGGATCAAAACCTCAGGTTTAGACGTCGGTCTTCCGGAAGGTCAGATGGGCAACTCCGAAGTGGGACACATGAATCTCGGTGCGGGACGTGTAGTCTATCAAGATCTCGTCAAAATAAACTTGGCAGCATCGTCCGGCGATTTTGCTACAGATCAGACCCTTGGTGCAGCATTGCGCTACGCCAAAGAGCACGGCAAAAAAATCCACATCATGGGACTACTTTCCGACGGTGGAGTTCATGCGCACATTGATCATGCAAAAGCGCTGTGCAGTTGGTTGCACAAGGAAGAGTATAATGAAGTCTACTTGCACGCTTTCACGGACGGACGCGATACTGACCCTAAAGGCGGCGCAACCTATTTGAACGATCTTAAAGCCCATATGGACAGCACTACTGGACGTATCGCTTCAGTCATCGGTCGCTATTTTGCTATGGACCGTGATCAGCGCTGGGAACGTGTGGCAAAAGCGCACCACCTTCTTACCGCAGCGAAGGGCACACCAACACAAGACCCTATTGCCGCTGTGGAAGCCAGCTACATTGCAGGCATCTCGGATGAGTTTATGGAGCCTATCAGTGTTGTTGATGAATCCGGAACACCTCTAGCTACAATCGCAGAAGACGATGTGGTCATCATGTTCAATTTTAGAACGGACCGCGGGCGTGAAATCACCCAAGCACTCACCCAGCAAGACTTTCCAGAGCACGACATGCGCGCTTTAAAATTGCACTACGTTACCATGACCAGCTACGACGACACGTTCAAAAACGTAGAAGTCGTATTTCGCAAGGACAACTTGGCGAAAACCCTTGGTGAGGTACTCGAAGACGCGGGGAAAACTCAAATTCGTATTGCAGAGACTGAAAAATACCCACACGTCACCTTCTTCTTCTCTGGCGGCCGTGAAGTTCCTTTCGAAGGAGAGGAGCGATTGCTATGCCCATCGCCAAAAGTGGCCACTTATGACTTGCAACCTGAAATGAGTGCAGGGGATATTCGTGATGCGATTGTCCCGAAACTCGAAGAAGGAAAAACCGACTTCATCTGTCTAAATTTTGCCAATCCAGACATGGTTGGTCACACAGGTGTAATGGAAGCAGCCGTTATTGCTTGCGAAACGGTGGACGCTTGTCTGAAGGAGGTCGTGGAAGCTGGATTAAAATCCGATTACAATTTCATCATCCTCGCCGACCACGGAAACGCAGATTGTATGCTAAATGAAGACGGAACACCGAACACTGCCCATACTACAACTGTTGTCCCTTGCTTCCTTGTAGGTAGCAGCTCGGAACAATACACCATGAAGGAAGGCCGTTTGGGCGATATCGCCCCTACCCTTCTAGGACTCATGAACATAGCACAACCTGCAGAAATGACAGGTGATAACCTTTTGACGGCCCGTTAAATGATCAAATACAAAACACGAGAAGAGATTGAAATCATGCGCGAAAGTGCGCAACTCGTAAGCAAGACCCTTGGGATGCTCGCTCCACACATCGTGCCTGGGGCAATCCCCTTAAAGCTCGATCGCATGGCCGAAGAGTTCATTCGTGATCATGGTGGCGAACCTGGCTTTTTAGGTATGTATGGTTTCCCGAACAGCCTTTGCATGTCTCCAAACGCCCAAGTGGTGCATGGCATTCCAGGAAATACACCGATGAAAAACGGAGATATTCTCTCTGTGGATTGCGGCGTCTTCATGAACGGATATTACGGTGATCACGCCTACACCTTCGCTGTCGGCGAGGTTGACCAGGCCACCGCAGACTTGCTGGAAGCCACCAAGGCTTCATTGTACGCAGGAATTCGTGAGGTAACTGCAGGAAATCGACTAGGCGATGTAGGCGCTGCGATCCAGGAGTATACAGAAAGTAGAGGATACGGGGTTGTCAGAGAATTGGTCGGACATGGCTTAGGAGAAAAAATGCATGAAGAACCACAAGTGGCCAATTATGGCAAACGTGGTCGCGGCAAAAAAATCCAAGAGGGCCTCGTCATCGCTATCGAGCCGATGATCAACCTCGGCACACACCGCATCAAACAACTACCAGACGGCTGGACCATACTCACCGCTGACGGAAAAAATAGCGCTCATTTCGAGCACGATGTAGCTGTCGTAGACGGTAAACCGGACGTACTCAGTACCTTCCAGTATATTTACGACGCACTCGGGATTGAACCCGCTGAATACGAAAAGATATGATTTCAAAAATCATGAAATGGGCACTGGCCAAAGTGCCACGTCCACTACTGATCCGACTGAGCTACCTCGTACAATGGGTCAGCCCTATTCTGTTCAAAGGCAACGCTTTCGTCGATCCCATCGACGGTCGTGGCTACTCACGCTTTTTCCCATACGGCTACGGTGAAAACCAGCGCGACAACGCCCTATGTCCGGGAACTAACAGTCTTGAGCGTCATAGACTCCTTTGGCTGTACCTGAAGGATCACACGGACTTTTTGACGGCCCCTCAAAAGGTGCTTCACATCGCTCCTGAACAATGCTTTTACGGCAGATTCAGAAAAATGAAACACCTCGACTACACAACGGCGGATCTATTCTCACCGCTCGCCGATCTTAAATTCGATGTGCAGAACATTCCCCTCGAGGACAACACTTACGACACGATATTCTGCAACCACGTCTTAGAGCATGTCGATAGCGACCATAAGGCCATGCAAGAGCTTTGTCGCATCCTAAAACCAGGCGGTATGGCCATCATGCAAGTTCCATTAGACCCAGACTATGCGGTTACAGATGAGGACACCTCTATTACAGACCCCGCTGAAAGAGAACGCCGGTTCCGCCAGTACGATCACGTTCGACTCTATGGAATGGATTATCCAACGCGCTTAGAGAAGGCGGGCTTCAAAGTAACCATCTTCGACGCTGCCAAAGAACTTCCCGAGGGCTGGTTCGATACATACGCACTACCTAAACGAGAGCTATTGTACGTTTGCACCAAATAGCACAATAGAAGTTGTAGTAATATCAATCAGTACTGCACCTTCATAACAACAAAAAGCCCGATCTCTTCACGAAATCGGGCTTTCTTATATCTAGATGTAGATCGAGGTTATTTCAACCAGCTCGCAATCATATTATCCATTTTCTCTTCTTCTTCAGCAGCCAATACTGGATCTACCAAAATACGTCCACTGTGCTCATCGATCATGATTTTCTTGCGCTGTGCAAGTTCCATCTGACGCTGCGGAGGAATTACAAAGAACGACCCTCCGGATGCACCACGCTCTACAGAAACGACTGCTAGCTTATTTTTGGTTGCACTACGGATTCTATCGTAAGCCTTTACAAGACGCTCTTCAATAGTACCCTTGGTCTCCGCACTTTTCTCAATCAAAAGTCCTTCCTCCTTTTCAGTTTCCTTCATGATGCTATCAAGCTCAGCCACTTTGTGCGACAAGTGCTTTTTACGCTCTTCTAAACGCTCTTCGCTCCCTGCATTCGTTTCTTTCTTTGCTTCGATACGTGCACCGTACTCACGAATGCGCTTTTCAGCCAATTGAATCTCCAACTCCTGGTACTCAATCTCCTTAGCAATTGCCTCAAATTCACGGTTATTACGAACCTGCTCTTGATCTTTCGCGTACTTCGCCATTTTCTCTTGGCAGTCCTTGATCATCAATTGCTTCTCTTTGATATCTACCTCGAGATCAGCGATTTCATGGTTTACTTTTTCCATTCTAGTCTCCAAGCCAGCGACTTCGTTTTCTAGATCTTCTACTTCCAATGGAAGCTCTCCGCGCATCGCACGAATCTCGTCAATACGACGATCGATAATTTGAAGATCGTAAAGTGCTCTTAGCTTGTCCTCTACGCTTAACTCTTTTGCCTTCTTAGCCATACTAATAGTACTGTATAGGATTTGTGTTGACCTCTGTTTTGAGAACGGCAAATTTAGGGAATTTTTTCGATAGTCCCTCTGCTATTAAATCTATTGTAAACTGCTCACTCTCAAAATGTCCGACATCCAATATACTAATGTCGTTCTCCGCGTCAAAAAATTGATGGTATTTATAGTCCGCAGTGATAAAAACGTCTGCGCCACTCGCTTTTGCCGCGCCGAGAAGGAAGCTGCCGGAACCGCCACAAACGGCGACCTTTTTCACAAGACTTCCAACCGGTGCTGTATACTTTAGGGTCGTTCCAAACGCCGACTTGCAGTGCGCTAAAAACGCTTCAAACTCCATCGGCTCATCCAACGAACCTACTGCACCAGCGCCATAGACGGTAGCTGCATTTTCTAAGCTCAACCATTCATAGGCCATCTCTTCATAAGGATGGGCATTTCGTGCAGACCGCTCCACTGCGCGTTGAGCAAAATTGGGAACAAGAAACTCCATTTTCACCTCTTGTACGGTCTCGCGAGCACCTACATTACCTACTACAGGATTTGTACCTACAGTCGGCTTAAAGGTCCCTGTTCCAGCGGTAGTGAAACTACACTCTTCATAAAGACTCACCTTTCCACCTCCTGCAGCATATACAGCATCAGCAAGTGTTGAAGCACTGTCGCTTGGCACATACACTTGAAATTTCTTCAATGCATTTTTCATAGGGGACAGCACCTGATGGGAATAGATGCCCAGAACTTCCATGATTTTGGCATTCACCCCCCACGCAACATTATCAAGGTTCGTATGTATGGCGTACAAAGCAACATCATGCTTAATGGCTTTCATAACCACTCGCTCGATATAACTCTTGCCGTTGAATCTTTTCAAACCAGAGAACACAATGGGATGATGCGTTACTACTAAATGTATTCCCTTTTGAATCGCTTCATCTACTACGTCTTCTAAGCAGTCCAATGCGACAAGCACACCGTCCGTTTCCCAGTCTGAGTGGCCTACAAGTAATCCGCTATTATCATAAGACTCCTGAAGCATCGGCGGCGCAATGCGTTCAAGCTCTTGAATTATTTCTCTAATCTTCATACTTCGAAGGTAACTTTTTCGCATAAAAAAACCCTCGAGCAATGCTCGAGGGTTTATGTATTAGAATATCAGTTAGAAATTACTTTCCACCTTTTTCCATTTGCTCTTTCAAAGCTGCAAGTGCGTCTAGATCACCCATAGTTGAGCGCTCTACGTTTTGGTTAGGTACAGAAACGTTTCCGCCTTTGTTACCACCACCGCCGCCGCTGCGACCTTTCTTAAGCTCAACCTCTTTGTACGTACCTACGTGAGATACAACGATACGACGGTTGTCTTTGTTAAACTCGATCACTTTGAATTCAGCAGACTCTCCTTTTTCAAGTTTCGCGCCATCTTCTTTCGTGATGTGACGTGCTGGACAGTATGCTTCAACACCTTCGTGGCTTGCAAAGCTTACATCTCCACCTTTATCACCAGAGTTGATCATCGTACCGGTATGAGTCGTACCTACAGCGAATGCTGTTGCGTAGTCATCCCACGGGTTGTTTTCAATCTGCTTGTGACCTAGGCTCAAACGACGGTTTTCAGCATCGATATCAAGAACAACAACTTCTAGACGTGCACCGATGGTGGTGAACTCTGAAGGGTGCTTGATTTTCTTCGTCCAGCTTAGATCTGAAATGTGGATCAATCCATCAATTCCTTCTTCAAGCTCTAGGAAGATACCGAAGTTAGTGAAGTTACGAACGGTTCCAGCGTGCTGTGAACCTTGTGGGTATTTCGTAGTAATGTCTGTCCATGGATCAGTAGTAAGTTGCTTGATACCCAAGCTCATCTTACGGTCCTCACGGTCTAGAGTCAATACTTCTGCCTCAACAGTTTCTCCTACTTTCATGAAGTCACCAGCACTGCGCAAGTGTGCAGACCAGCTCATCTCACTAACGTGGATTAAACCTTCAACTCCTGGAAGAATCTCGATAAATGCACCGTAATCAGCAAGTACTACTACTTTACCGTTCACTTTATCACCTACGCTCAAGTTCTCGTCAAGAGCATCCCATGGATGCTTCTCGAGTTGCTTAAGACCTAACTGGATACGCGTCTTGCCTTCATCGAAGTCTAAGATTACAACATTGATCTTTTGATCCAATTCAACCACCTCAGACGGGTGATTGATACGGCTCCAAGAAAGATCTGTGATGTGTACCAAACCATCTACGCCACCAAGGTCGATAAATACCCCGTATGATGTGATGTTCTTAACGATACCTTCAAGTACTTGACCTTTTTCAAGTTTCGAGATGATTTCTTTTTTCTGTTCTTCAAGATCAGCTTCAATAAGCGCCTTGTGAGAAACAACAACGTTTTTGAACTCGTGGTTGATTTTAACCACTTTGAATTCCATTGTTTTATCTACGTACTGGTCGTAATCGCGGATCGGCTTCACATCAATCTGTGAACCTGGTAAGAAGGCCTCAAGTCCGAAGACATCAACGATCATACCACCCTTAGTACGAGCCTTAACGTAACCTTTAACGATTTCATCGTTTTCGTGAGCTTCGTTAACGCGGTCCCAAGCTTTGATAGAACGTGCCTTTCTGTGCGAAAGAACGAGTTGTCCATACTTGTCTTCCTGACGATCAACCAATACTTCTACAGTATCTCCTACTGCAAGCTCTGGGTTGTAACGGAACTCATTCAAGCTCACTACACCTTCACTCTTAGAGTTGATGTCAATAATTACTTCACGATCAGTTTTAGAAGTTACTTTACCTTCTACAACTTGGTGTTCTACAGAAGAACCTAGGGTTCCTTCGTACAACTCAGTCAAAGCGATATGCTCTGCACTAACACTATCGTTAGTACCTTCTACATCGGCCCAGCTAAATTCTTCCTGTACGGTTTCTTCTGCTTTTGGAGCCTCCTGAGCTGGAGTCTCTTGTTGTACCTCTTCTTGTGGTACTTGATTCTCTTCTGACATGAGAGATTTACTTGTATCTCAGGACCTTGCATACTCTTCCCACTGGTCCACGAGAGTGGATTTTTAAGTTTCGTTCCCTTCGGCAGCATGCTTCGTGTCCAAAAGGGGTGCAAATATACAAAACTTGGTATACTAAAACACTCATATACAAACAAAAAGCCCCAAGTCAATGACTCGGGGCTTTCCTATTTTTCAAGTACGAAAATTACTTTTCGAATTGCTTCTTCAAAAGATCCGTGGTCGTCGATCCTGGACGCTCAATAGGCATACCCATAGCACGGTCCCAGATGAGGTTCGACAGGGTACCTAGCGAACGTGCAACACCGAAGAGTACCGTGTAGAATTCATACTCCACGAAGCCATAGTGTGTCAAAAGTTGACCGCTATGCGCATCCACGTTTGGCCAAGGGTTTTTCACCTTACCTGTCGCTGCTAAGATATCCGGAACTACTTCATAGATCATACTAACAATCTTGAAGAGATCATCGTTCGGCATTTTGTTCTTCGCAAATTCACGCTGTGCGGTGTAACGAGGATCTGTTTTACGCAAAACTGCATGACCGAATCCTGGAATCACCTTACCTGAATCCAAAGTCTTCTTGCAGTAACTCGCAATCTGCTCTTTGGTCGGAAGGCCACCCCCTAATTCTTGACGCATGTTGTTGATCCAGCGAATCACTTCCTGGTTAGCCAAACCGTGCAACGGACCAGCCAAACCATTCATTCCCGCTGCAAAGCTGAGGTACGCATCACTTAACGCAGAACCTACTAAGTGTACAGTATGAGCACTCACATTACCACCTTCGTGATCTGCGTGAATGGTCAAATACATACGCATCAGTTCTTTGAATTCGTCGCTATCGTAACCCAACATATGTGCAAAGTTACCTGCCCAATCAAGCTTCGGATCTGGCTCAATATGCTGATCATCGTGGTACATTCTACGGTAGATGTAAGCGGCAACACGTGGCAAACGAGCGATCAAATTCATGCTGTCTTCGTAAGTCGCATCCCAGTATTCACTCTTGTGAACACCCGCTGCATAAGCCTTCGCAAATTCACTTTCTGTACGCATCGCCATGATCCCTATCGTAAATTGAGTCATAGGGTGCGTCTTTGCAGGAAGTGCATCGATCGCCTTAAAAACATGCACAGGAACATTAGAACGGCGTGTCCAATTATTGCTCAAACGACGTGCCTCATCTTCTGTTGGAATCTCATTCATCAACATCAAATGGAACAATCCTTCTGGCAACGGCTGCTCACCACCTGGGTACTTCGGAAGCTTCTCCTGCAACTCGGGAATGCTATACCCTCTAAATCGAATCCCTTCATCTGGGTCCAATTTTGACGTTTCGCAAATAAGCGCTGGCATACCGCGCATACCTCCATACAGTTGTCCTAGCTTGATTTCGCCCACCTTTTCGTCAGCGTTTGCCTTCAAAAAAGCTTTAGTATCTGCTACAACCTCTGGAAAAACATCTCTGAACTGTTGTTTAATTCTATCCATGATAGGGTGTCTTGGTTTTTCTTAATTACTTAATGAAACGGAAGTTCTTTCCTGGGAAAACTGCAAGCTCACCCAACTCTTCCTCAATTCTTAACAATTGGTTGTACTTCGCCATGCGGTCAGAACGTGAAGCAGAACCTGTTTTAATTTGACCTGTATTCAATGCTACTGCAAGATCTGCGATCGTAGAATCTTCCGTCTCACCACTACGGTGTGACATAACAGCAGTCATCATATGACGGTTAGCAAGGGTTACAGTATTGATAGTTTCAGTCAACGTACCGATCTGGTTTACTTTCACCAAAACGCTATTCGCACTTCCTTCTTCGATTCCACGTGCAACGCGAGTCTCGTTCGTCACGAACAAATCATCACCTACGAGCTGAACCTTATCTCCAATCTTTGCATGAAGCTTAGCCCAACCGGCCCAGTCATCTTCGTGTAAACCATCTTCGATAGAAGCGATAGGATACTTCTCGATCCAAGTCGCCCAGTAATCTACCATCTCATCTGAAGTCAATTCACGACCGTCGCTCTTGTGGAATACGTACGTACCTTTCTCTTCATTGTAAAATTCTGAAGCTGCAGCATCCATAGCAATCCAGATATCAACACCTGGCTTATAGCCTGCCTTTTCGATACTCTCTAGAATGATTTCTAGCGCTTCTTCATTCGATCCGATAGACGGTGCAAAACCACCTTCGTCACCAACATTAGTGCTGTACCCTTTGCTCTTCAATACTTTCTTCAAGTGATGGAACACCTCTGTACCCATACGTAATGCTTGGCTGAAAGTTTCAGCGCCAAACGGCATCACCATAAATTCTTGGAAATCGATGCTGTTATCCGCATGTGAACCACCGTTCAAGATGTTCATCATTGGAACTGGTAATGTACGAGCATTCACCCCACCGATGTAACGGTACAAGGACTGACCAGTACTCTCTGCTGCTGCTTTCGCAACTGCCAAAGAAACCGCTAGAATAGCATTAGCACCTAGCTTTCCTTTGTTCTCTGTACCGTCCAAATCCAACATGATTTGATCGATCTGAGCTTGCTCGGTTACAATCTCGCCTTCCAATTCTGGTGCAATAACTTCATTTACATTCTCTACGGCTTTCAAAACGCCTTTTCCCATGTAAACAGAAGCATCCTCATCTCTCAGCTCAACAGCTTCGTGAATTCCTGTAGAAGCACCCGATGGCACTGCAGCTCTACCCATAGCACCTGTAGAAGTGATAACATCAACTTCAACAGTTGGGTTTCCACGAGAATCTAAAATCTGACGGGCATGAATGTGTGTAATAACAGACATAATATTTGTTTTTGAGTGTTAGTTGTCGATTAGATGGTGGACTAGTGGTTCTTTATATTCTCAATGAATTGGTCGAACAGATATCTACTATCGTGCGGACCTGGTGATGCTTCTGGATGGTATTGAACGGAGAAACAATTCGCATCAGTGCGCTTTATTCCCGCTACAGTTTGATCGTTCAAATGAATATGTGTCAATTCTACCTTATCGGCAGCTTCTACATCTTCCATCTTCACAACAAAACCATGGTTCTGAGAAGTAATCTCCCCATTACCTGTGGCCAAATTTTTTACCGGGTGGTTAATCCCGCGGTGGCCATTGTGCATTTTATACGTCTGCAATCCGCTTGCCAAAGCAATCATCTGGTGCCCCAAACAAATACCAAATACAGGCAAACCACTTGCAATACCCTTTGAAACCTCGGCAACAACCTCAGGAGAGGCAGCCGGATCACCAGGGCCGTTCGAGTAAAACAAACCGTTCGGGTTCCACGCCATCATCTCCTCTGTACTTGTATTCCAAGGGAAAATCTTTACGCGAGCACCACGCTCAGTCATACAACGAATAATATTCTTTTTGATACCAAGATCTAAGGCTGCAATGCGCACATCGCTATCCTCTGGACCTACTTCATAGGCTTCAGTAGTGCTCACTGTCGGAGCAAGAGCCAAACCCTCCATTGAAGGACAATCCGCCAGTTTAGCCTTCAACGCTTCAACATCATGAATCTCAGTACTGATAATCGCATTCATCGCACCCGAATCACGAATGTGACGGACAAGTGCACGAGTATCGATGTCCTTAATAGCTACTTTGTTCTCTTTCTCAAAGTACCCATACAGACTATCCGACTTCCCACTGCGAGAGGCCACCTCACTAAAGTTTTTAGTAATCAAACCAGCTATCTGGATATGCTCGCTTTCAATCTCTTCAGCATGAACACCGTAGTTTCCAATATGAGCAGTCGCCATAACCATAAGCTGACCGAAATAAGACGGGTCCGTGAAAATTTCCTGGTACCCTGTCATTCCAGTATTAAAACAGATTTCTCCATAGGCCGTGCCATCAAGACCCGTCGAAGTACCAAAGAACATGGTACCGTCTGCTAGAAGTAAAACTGCTTTTTTGTTTGTGTCTTTCATCAACCGATTTTTCTAAAAAAAAGGGGAAATAGGCCTGTGCCTAATTCCCCTTCAAGTTACTTAACAATGACCTATTTGGTGCATTAGTGTATTCTTATTCAGCAGATTCTTCTTCTGTTGTTGCTGCAGCCTCAGGAGCAGGAGCTGCTTCCTCAGTTGTAGTCTTCGCACGACGGCTACGACGAGTAGTTTTCTTCTTCTCATCTTTTCCGTAGATATCATTAAAGTCTACAAGCTCAACCATACACATCTCTGCGTTATCACCCAAACGATTACCAGTCTTGATAATGCGAGTGTAACCACCTGGACGATCACCAACTTTAGGACCAACAACAGTAAACAATTCTGTTACTATTTCTTTCTGGCCTAACGCTGCAAACGCCATACGACGGTTGTGAGTAGTGTTTTCTTTTGAACGCGTTACAAGCGGCTCAACGAACTTTCGTAATTCCTTCGCCTTTTGAACAGTCGTTGTGATGCGCTTGTGCTCAATCAATGAACCAGCCATGTTACTTAACATCGCTTTTCTGTGCGCAGTCTTTCTACCGAGGTGGTTAAATTTCTTACCGTGTCTCATGATTATTCTTTATCGAGCTTGTACTTGGAAATATCCATCCCGAAGCTCAAGTTTTTATTTTCTACAAGCTCTTCCAATTCAGTAAGTGACTTCTTACCAAAGTTTCTGAACTTCATTAAATCAGACTTAGAGTAGGTTACTAAGTCTCCTAGTGTATCTACCTCTGCAGCTTTCAAACAGTTCAATGCACGAACACTCAAGTCCATGTCATGAAGTCTCGTTTTAAGCAACTGACGCATGTGCAACGCTTCCTCATCGTAAGACTCAGTTTCAGATGATTCCTCATCCTCCAAGCTGATGCGCTCATCGCTGAACAACATGAAGTGGTGAATCAAAATCTTCGCTGCCTCGGTCAAAGCATCTTTCGGGTGGATTGAACCATCAGTTTCAATTTCCAAAACGAGCTTTTCGTAATCCGTCTTTTGCTCTACACGATAGTTTTCAATCGAATACTTAACATTCTGGATTGGAGTGTAGATACTGTCAAGAGCAATCGCACCGATCGGAGCATCTGCCTTCTTGTTCTGCTCAGCGCCTACGTAACCACGACCCTTTTCAATAACTACCTCTAAAGACAAGCTTACGCTTGGATCCATGTTACAGATAACTAAATCAGGGTTGAGCACTTGAAAAGCACTAATATGAGAAGCGAGGTCTCCAGCAACCAACTGCTCTTTTCCTGAAACAGAAAACTTAACAGTCTCTGTGTCCATAGAATCGATCTGTTGCTTGAAACGAACTTGCTTCAAGTTCAAAACAATCTCAGTTACGTCTTCAACAACGCCTTCAATCGTACTAAACTCGTGATCTACACCTTCAATTCTCAAAGAAGTCAAGGCGAAACCTTCAAGTCCTGAGAGCAATACTCTACGAAGAGCATTACCGACTGTGAGACCGTAGCCAGGTTCCAAAGGTCTGAACTCGAACTGACCGTTTTTGTCAGTAGAAGCGTTCATGATTACTTTATCCGGCTTTTGGAAATTAAGGATAGCCATATAAGAGAGTATAAGGTGTTTATTATTTAGAGTACAATTCGACGATCAACTGCTCCTTGATGTTCTCAGGAATAGCATCACGTGAAGGTACATTTAGGAATGTTCCTTCCAACTTGCTTTCGTTCCACTCCAACCATGGGAAGTCTGACGACTTAGCTGCCAAAGCCTCAGCAATAACTACTAAAGACTTAGACTTCTCACGAACACCAATTACATCACCAGGCTTCACTTGCATCGATGGGATGCTAGCCAACTCACCATTAAGAGTAATGTGACGGTGTCCTACAAGCTGACGTGCTCCATCACGAGTCTTTCCTAGACCCAAACGGAATACAACGTTGTCAAGACGGCTCTCACAAAGCTGAAGCAATACATCACCTGTCTTGCCTTTGCTACGAGAAGCTTTATCAAACATGTTCGCGAACTGACGCTCCAAAATACCATAAGTGTATTTTGCCTTTTGCTTCTCTAGCAATTGTACTGCGTATTCACTTTTCTTTCCACGACGACGAGCATTTCCGTGCTGTCCCGGCGCGTACTTGCGCTTTTCGAAAGAACTATCTGGGCCGAAGATCGCCTCACCCATACGACGAGCGATCTTTGTTTTTGGTCCTCTATATCTTGCCATAATACTGTTCTACTATAAAATTATACACGACGTTTCTTAGGTGCACGACAACCGTTGTGAGGGATTGGAGTGATGTCGATGATCTCAACCACTTCAATTCCTAGGTTGTGTAAAGAGCGAATAGCGCTCTCACGTCCATTACCTGGACCCTTTACATACGCCTTCACTTTCTTCAAGCCTGCTTCCAAAGCAACACGACCACAATCCTCAGCTGCCATCTGTGCAGCGTATGGAGTATTTTTCTTGCTACCACGGAATCCCATTTTACCTGCAGAAGACCAAGAGATAACTTGACCTTGCTGGTTCGTCAATGAAATAATGATATTGTTGAATGAAGAACCGATATGTGCCTCGCCCATAGCGTCGATGCGTACTTTGCGCTTCTTCGTCTGCTTCGCTTGTTTCTTAGCCATAACTAACTATTATTTAGTTGCCTTTTTCTTGTTAGCAACCGTTTTTCTCTTACCCTTTCTCGTACGAGAGTTATTCTTAGTACGTTGTCCACGAAGTGGGAGACCCACACGGTGACGAATACCACGGTTACAACCGATATCCATCATACGCTTAATGTTCAACTGAGTCTCTGAACGTAACTCACCTTCTACGATATACTCATCAGCGAGTACACCACGAATGGTAGTAAGTTGCTCATCAGTCCAGTCTTGAACTTTGATATCTTCATGGATTTTAGCCTTAGCTAAAATTTCTTTCGAACGGCTTAGTCCGACCCCGTAAATGTACGTCAGGCCAATAACACCACGCTTAGTTCTCGGTAAGTCTACACCTGCAATCCTTGCCATAGTCTTTTTTCTCTAATTATTGGTTAACCCTGACGTTGCTTGAACTTGGGGTTCTTTTTGTTAATTACATACAAGCGTCCTTTACGACGAACGATCTTACAGTCCGCACTACGCTTCTTTACTGATGCTCTAATTTTCATTTCTTAGTATCTGTACGTTATACGAGCCTTCGATAAATCGTAAGGGCTCATCTCTAGTTTCACTTTATCACCTGGTAGTAGCTTGATGTAGTGCATTCTCATCTTACCTGAGATGTGTGCAGTTACAACGTGACCATTTTCAAGCTCTACACGAAACATTGCGTTTGACAATGCTTCAGTCACTGTTCCGTCTTGCTCTATTGCGCTTTGCTTTGCCATTACATCATAGAGCTTTGAGTTCTACCTCTTAACTTACCAGTCTTCATCAAACCGTCATAGTGACGATTTAACAAGTAACTCTCTACCTGCTGTAGTGTGTCCAAAATAACACCCACTGTAATCAACAATGAAGTACCTCCGTAGAAGTAAGCCCATTGTGTATTCAAACCTACTACCATTGCCAAGGCAGGAAGTACTGCGATCAAGGCTAATAGAATAGATCCAGGGAATGTAATTCGGCTCAGTACAGTATCTAAGAACTCGGCTGTAGGTGCACCAGGCTTGATACCCGGTACGAAACCACCATTGCGCTTTAGATCATCTGCGATAGAGTTGGTATTCACTTGAATTGCCGTGTAGAAATAAGTAAAGACAATAATCAAAACAGCAAAGGTAACGTTGTACCAAAGACCTTGAATATTACCCATTACAGACATCAATGAACTTGCAAACTCACCATCGGCGCCACTGTACTGAAGTACAGTTACTGGAATGAACATGATCGCTTGAGCAAAGATAATTGGCATTACTCCAGCGGCGTTAACCTTCAAAGGAAGGTACTGACGAGCAGAAGGCGTTGCAGCACCACCCGCAGCTACTTGCTTGGCATACTGAACCGGAATCTGACGTACAGCCTGAGTAAGAGCTATAGCAAACATGGTTATCACGAACAATGCAAAAAGCTCGATAATAAACGCAACCCATCCAGCACCCTGACCTACTTGAGACAACATCTCTTGGAAGAATGCTTGTGGAAGAGTAGCGATGATACCTACCATAATAAGTAGAGAGATACCATTACCGATTCCTTTATCTGTAATACGCTCACCTAACCACATTGCGAAAATGGTACCAGTCGTTAGTGTAACCCATGCCAAAAACCAGAACGTAGCTGGATCTAGGGTTAGAGCAACACCTTGAGCACTAAGGTTGGCCAAATAACTTGGTGCCTGAACACCAGCAATAAGGATCGTTAGATAACGCGTAATCTGATTCAACTTTCTACGACCACTTTCGCCATCCTTCTGCATTTTTTGAACAGCAGGAACTGCCATCCCCATCAACTGAATGATGATCGAAGCAGAGATGTAAGGCATGATACCCAAAGCTAAAACAGAAGCGCGAGAGAACGCACCACCAGTAAAAGCATTAAGTACACCTAAAAGACCTTCGGAAGTCTGAGCTTGAAGCTGTGAAAGACTTTCTGGATCTACACCAGGTAAAAGTACCGTCGAACCAATTCTGTATATCAGAAGCAGACCCAAAGTTGTAAGGATCTTATCCTTCAACTCTGAAATACTCCAAATATTTTTTATGGTTTCTAGGAAACGTTTCATCGATTACAATGTAGTTGCAGTACCACCCTTTGCTTCAAGAGCCGCGACTGCCGATTTACTAAAAGCATGAGCTGTGATATCTAACTTCATCGTTAGTTCTCCACGTCCCAAGACTTTAACAAGCTCCTTCTTACCTACTAGACCATTGCTTACAAGGTCGTCGAAAGTAATTGTAGCATTCAGTTTCTTAGACTCTACAAGAGCCTGAAGCGTATCGAGGTTGAGTCCCTTGTACTCAACGCGATTAGGATTTGTGAACCCGAACTTAGGAACACGACGTTGAAGTGGCATTTGACCACCTTCAAAACCGATTTTACGGCTGTAACCTGAACGCGACTGTGCTCCTTTGTGTCCGCGAGTAGAGGTACCTCCGTGTCCAGAGCCTTCGCCTCTACCTACTCGCTTACGGCTGTGGGTAGCACCCTTCGCAGGTTGAAGATTTGATAAATCCATTTTTATCTATTTAAATTAAAGTTCTACAACTTCAACAAGGTGAGACACCTTGCGAACCATACCAAGTATCTGAGGAGTTGCCTCTACTTCTACGGTTGCGTTAATCTTGCGTAGGCCTAAGGCTACCATAGTAGCTTTTTGACGTGCTGGACGACCAATTACACTACGCTTCTGCGTTAATTTCAACTTTGCCATTATGCTCTACAGATTAACCGTTAAATACTTTGTCGATAGAAATGCCACGAGTAGAGGCAATTTCCTTTACATCACGCATTTTCAACAAACAGTCAAAAGTAGCCTTTACCACGTTCTGTGGGTTAGACGACCCCTTACTTTTTGCTAACACATCGTGCACACCGACACTTTCCAATACTGCGCGCATCGCACCACCAGCAATAACACCGGTACCGCTTGATGCAGGACGCAAGAAAACACGAGATCCTGCGAACTTACCGTTCTCTTCGTGCGGAATAGTACCCTTTACCAAAGGAACACGGAAAAGGTTCTTTTTTGCGTCTTCAACACCTTTAGCGATTGCTTCACTAACCTCTTTAGACTTACCTGTTCCGTAACCAGCAGTACCATTTTCGTCACCTACTACAACAATAGCAGAGAAGCTGAAGGTACGACCCCCCTTGTTTACCTTGGTTACACGGTTAACCGCTACTAAGCGATCTACCAATTCAATACCCGTAGGCTTTACTTTACGTGAGTTATTCATTGTACTCGCCTTTTTAGAATTTCAAGCCGCCTTCGCGTGCGCCTTCAGCCAAATGTTTCACACGTCCATGGTACAAGTACCCACCGCGATCAAAACAAACTTCTGTTATACCTTTCTCCAAAGCTAGTTTCGCCAAACCCTGACCAACTTGCTTACTCTTATCACTTTTTGTACCAGTAGCACTTTCTAAGTCTTTACTTCTTGAAGAGTAAGACAATAGAGTTACTTGATTTACGTCATCGATAAGTTGAGCGTAAATTTCTTTGTTGCTTCTGAATACAGATAGACGAGGCTTCTGTGCCGTACCGGTAACCACCTTGCGAATTCTTCTGCGGATGCGAAGTCTTCTTTCTGCTTTAGTTAATGCCATCTCTTATCTATTATTTAGCTGCAGACTTACCTGCTTTTCTACGGATGTGCTCACCCTGGAATCTAATACCTTTTCCTTTGTAAGGCTCTGGCTTACGTAATGAACGAATCTTAGCCGTCACCGCACCCAACAACTGCTTGTCGTGGGAACTCAACTTGATCGTTGGTGCCTTACCCTTCTCCATCGTTGTTTCGATCTTCACTTCCTTGGGAACGTTGATCAAAAAGTTGTGAGAATAACCTAGACTAAGGTCTAAAATTTGACCTTGGTTAGAAGCTCTGTAACCAACACCGATCAATTCAAGCGTGTGAGAGTAACCCTCACTAACACCAATAACCATATTGTTTACAAGCGCACGATAAAGACCGTGTTTTGCCTTGTGCTCTTTTGAATCTGACGGACGATCGAACGTAATAATGTTGTCTTCCATCTTTACGGTGATTCCACCGCTAATCTCTTGAGTTAGCTCACCCAATTTACCTTTTACTGAAACCAATGAACCTGTTACAGTTACATCAACGCCAGTAGGCACGGCAATGGGGGCTTGACCTATTCTTGACATAATATTTTACTTAGCTGACTGTACAAAGCACCTCGCCGCCGATATTCTCTTTGCGCGCTTGCTTATCAGTCATTAAACCTTTAGATGTACTTACTACAGCAATACCTAATCCGTTCTTTACACGAGGTAAAGCTGAACCTGAAAGGTATTGACGTAGACCTGGCTTTGAAATACGCTTGATTTCGCGGATCGCAGGAACCTTAGTCATCTTGTTATACTTAAGTGCTACCTTCAATACATTTTGAGGAGCTACTTCTTCTACTTTGAAATCGTGGATGTAACCTTGATCTTTAAGGATCTCAGAGATAGCCACTTTTGTCTTGCTAGAAGGCATTTCTACCACACGCAAACCAGCCTGTTGGCCGTTACGAATACGGGTTAGAAAATCTGCAATTGGATCTGTATACATAATATCTTCTACTCTAAAATTACCAACTTGCTTTCTTCACCCCTGGTATCAGACCTTGGTTCGCCATTTCACGGAATGTTACACGTGAAAGTCCGAACTGACGCATGTATCCACGTGGACGGCCAGTTAGTTTACAACGGTTTCTACCACGTACTGGCGAAGCGTTTTTTGGAAGCTTTTGCAAGCCCTCATAATCACCCGCAGCCTTGAGTGCCTCACGCTTGTCAGCGTATTTAGCAGCTAGCTTTGCGCGCTTGACCTCACGGGCCTTCATTGATTCTTTAGCCATTGTATAATTACTTTTTAAATGGTAAACCAAATGCTGTTAATAATGCCTTTGCTTCCTTATCAGTTGGAGCAGAGGTTACGAATGTGATGTCCATACCAGTGATACGATTCACTTTGTCAATGTCAATCTCCGGAAAGATGATCTGCTCAGTAATACCGAACGTGTAGTTTCCACGACCATCAAAACCTGAAGCCTTGATTCCTTGGAAATCACGAATACGTGGCAGTGCCGCACTTACCAAACGGTCTAAGAATTCGTACATCTGATCTCCACGCAACGTAACACGCGCACCGATAGGCATACCTTTACGTAGTTTGAAGTTTGCAACGTCCTTCTTTGATTTTGTTGGTACTGCTTTCTGACCCGTAATCGTAGTCATCTCAGCGATCGCTTGATCAACCAATTTCTTGTCTGCAACAGCCTCACCAATACCTTGGCTAACTACGATTTTCTCGAGTTTAGGAACCATCATAATGTTAGCGTAGTTGAACTCTTCTTTCAACTTCGCGATGATTTCCTCGCTGTACTTAGTTTTAAATCTAGGTGTCATATTCATTATGATAAAACCTCACCGGATTTTTTAGCGTAACGAACTACGTTACCGTTATCATCCAATTTTCTACCTACACGAGTCGCTTCGTTTGTTGAAGGATCGATCAATGCCACGTTTGAAATGTGGATTGGCGCTTCCATCTCTACGATACCGCCTTGTGGGCTTGCTGCGCTAGGCTTCTGGTGCTTCTTAATCATGTTAACACCTTCAACTACAACGCGATTCATCTTAGGGATGACGCGAACGATACGACCAGTTGAGCCTTTGCTCTCACCAGCCAATACCTTCACAGTATCTCCCTTTTTTACTTTAAACTTTGCCATCTTAATGGATTGTCGTTAAGATTACAGAACCTCAGGTGCGAGTGAAACGATCTTCATGAATTGTCTGTCACGTAGCTCACGAGCTACAGGACCGAATACACGAGTTCCTTTCATGTCACCACCTGTGTTCAATAATACACATGCGTTATCGTCGAAACGGATGTATGAACCATCCGGACGACGTACTTCTTTCTTTACACGAACAACTACTGCCGTGGAAACTTGACCCTTTTTAACACTACCTGCAGGAGTTGCATCCTTTACAGTAACGACGATCTTGTCTCCGACACTAGCGTATCTTCTCTTCGTACCACCCAATACACGAATGACCAAAACTTCCTTGGCTCCTGTATTGTCTGCTACTCTTAATCTTGATTCTGTCTGTACCATGATTA